>DASSGC010000273.1:0-13852 GCA_035693765.1 Acidimicrobiales bacterium | reverse complement strand
TAGCGCTCGGCGACCCCACCGCCGATCAGCTGGCAGATGACCTGCTGCGGGACGATCGGCTGGTAGACGGCCTGCGTGATCATCCGCTTGGCGGCCGCCTTCCCGGTCATGGGCTGGTTGACCTGCTGCGCGTTCTCCATGACGACCTTCAGCGTCGTCGACTCGGGATCGTCGAGCTTCACGCCCCCGGTCTGCGTGTGGATGAACACGTGCACCCCGTTGGCCCGGGCCGCCGCCCACACCGGGTCGTAGTCCCGCGAGTAGTAGGGCTTCGGCGGGATCGACGGCAGGAGGATGGCGCGGAACCCCGCCGCGGCGGCCCGCTCGATCTCCGCGACGGCGTCGGGGATGTCGGTGAGGGGCACGGGGGCGGTGGGGGCGAGGCGCGAGAAGTAGGGCGAGAACCGCTCGATGACGTAGTCGTTGTAGACGCGCGCGTGCGCCATCGACAGCTCGTGGTCGTCGGAGTAGAGGCCGAACAGCGAGAGGTTCGGGTGCATCACCTGGACGTCGACCCCGTCGAGGTCCATGTCCTCGAGGATGTGGTCGGGGTCGCCCTCCGGCATCCGGCCGCCCGTCTGGCGGTACCGGGAGATCGTCCAGCCCTCGAACCCGGGCGTGTGCAACCGCCGGAAGACCCGGGCGCCGCCCTCGACGAGCGGCTCGATCTCGAAGTCCTCCTCCCAGACGCCGCGATCTCGCAGGTGCTCCGGCAGGCGGGTCTTGAACAGGTCCGTCGGCTCCAGCAGGTGCCCGTCGGCGGAAACGACAAAGTCCTTCTGGGTCATTCCCTCTGATCTCCGATGCAATCGACCCACGTGTATCGCTCGCGTTGCCCGAAACACGCGTTCTCCGGCTGCGCGAACCTCAATTGCAAGAGTAGGACAACCGGTCGGTACATTGCAACGGCCGCGGGCCAGCCGCCCGCCGGCTGCAGCCGAGGGGGAGACGACGCATGACGAAGCGGTGGACGCAGCGCCCGGAGGGCTCGACCTGGGGCGACTGGGGCGAGGACGACGAGCTCGGCCGCATCAACCTGCTCACGCCCGAGAAGGTCCTCGAGGGGGTCCGCGAGGTCCGGGCCGGCCTCAGCTTCTGCCTGAGCCTGCCGCTCGACTTCCCCGGCGGCACCGCCCTGAACCAGCGCCGGTACCCGCCGGTCATCGCGCCGACCGAGGACATGGAGGGCAACCCCGCCACCTTCTACAACGTCCACATGAGCCAGATGCCGGACTGGGGCGACCCCAAGTACGTCGACGTGTGGGCCGACGACGTGGTGACGCTCTCGCTGCAGTACTCGACGCAGTGGGACTCGCTCGCCCACGTCGGGGCCGAGTTCGACGCCGACGGCGACGGCGTCGAGGAGCCCGTCTACTACAACGGCTACCGCGCCGGTGTCGACCTCGTGGGGCCGCAGGACGACGCCGCCGGCGACGGCGGCCGGCACCGCAGCTTCGCCCGCCACCTCGGCCTCGAGCACATGGCGTACCACGGCGTGCAGGGACGGGGCGTGCTCGTCGACCTCGCCCACCACCTCGGCCACGAGTGGCGGGGGGTCGACCTGGCCACGCTGCGGGAGATCATGGCGGCCGACGGCGTCGTGGTCGAGCCCGGCGACGTGCTCCTGCTCCACACCGGGTTCGCCACCAAGGTCCTGGAGTGGGACCGCGATCCCGACCCGAGAGAGATCTTCACGACGTGCTCGTACCTCGACGCCAGGGACGAGGCGCTGCTCGACTGGATCGCGGGGTCGCAGATCTCGGCGCTCGTGGCGGACAACTACGCCGTCGAGGGGCTGCTCGGCAAGGACCGCGACCCGAGCCGCCACTCGTTCCTGCCGATCCACCACCTCTGCCTGTTCAAGCTCGGCGTGCCGCTCGGCGAGCTGTGGTACCTGCACGAACTGGCGAGCTGGCTGCGCGAGCACGACCGCAGTCGCTTCCTGCTCACCGCGCCGCCGCTGCGGCTCCCCGGGATCGTCGGCTCCCCGCTCACGCCGGTCGCCACGGTGTGAGGGCGGCGGTGTGAGGGCTTCGGGCGGCCGGCGCCGGGTTCAGGCCGGGCTGGCGGCCGGCTCGGGCGCCGGCGACATCTCGAACGCCCGGTAGTCGTTCGCCACGGTGTCGGCGATCACCTCGAACAGCTTCGGGCGGCCGCCGGTGTTCAGCAGGTACCGCTTCGGCTTGCCGGGGATGTTCGTGCCCACGTACTGGCCGATCACCCCGAACGAGGTCCTCGCCGCGCCCTTGTCGACCATCCGCGTCCAGCGCTCCTCGGACTTGGCCGACACCTCGACGACGTCGCAGCCGCGCTCGCGCGCGTGGACGAGCACGTCGGTGACGAAGTCGACCTGGTCGCCGTTGTACCGCGGGTTGTTGCCCGCCGCGGCGTGGGGGCCACCGGGGAAGAAGAGGTTGGGGAAGCCCCGCGTCTGCAAGCCGAGGAACGTGCTCGGGCCGTCGGCCCAGTGCTCCACGAGCGCTCGCCCGTCCCGGCCCCGGATCCCCATGCGGGCGAGCGCGCCGGTGCCGAAGTCGAAGCCGGTCGCCCACACGACGATGTCGAACTCGCGCAGCCCGTCGGTCGTCTCGATCCCCGTCTCGGTCATCCGCACGATCGGGGTCTCGCGGAGGTCGACGAGCGACACCTTGGGGTCGTTGAACGCCTCGAAGTAGCCGACGACGAAGGGCGGCCGCTTCTCGCCGAACCGGTGATCCTTGGGGATCAGCCGCTCGGCGGTCTCGGGGTCGTGGACGATGCTGCGGATCTTCCCGGCGATGAACTCGCACCACGCCGCGTTCGCCGCCTCGTTGGTCAGCAGGTCGGCGTAGTTGCTCGTCAGCTTCACGAAGCCGGGGCTGGTCCACATCCTCTCGAAGAAGGCCTGCCGCTCCGCCTCGGAGTCCTCGAACGCGTTGCGGGCGTTCACCGGATGGAGGAAGCCGTGGATCGACGTGTTCAGGACCTGGCAGAGGTCGTCGAAGTCGGCCCGCAGGCGCGCCTGCTCCTCGGGGGTGATCGGTCTGTTGTTGAGCGGGGTGCACCAGTTGGCGGTGCGCTGGTACACGGTGAGCGACTCGACGTCGTCGAGGATGGTGGGGACCACCTGCACGCCGCTCGACGACGTGCCGACGACCGCGACGCGCTTCCCTGCGAAGTCGACGGGCGTCGCCGGCCACAGCCCCGTGTGGTACGCCTCGCCCCGGAAGTCCTCGCGCCCGGCCACGTCGGGGGTGTAGGGCACCGAGAGCACGCCGGTCGCGGCGATCAGGAAACGCGCCCGGACCTCGGAGCCGTCGCCGAGCGTCACCGCCCACGCCCCCGACGGCTCGTCGAAGGTGGCGGAGGTGATCCGGGCGTCGAACCGCATGTGGCGGCGCAGGTCGAACCGGTCGACCACGTGGTTGAGGTAGCGCTCGGTCTCGGCCTGGGGCGCGAAGTGCTCCTGCCACTCCCAGTCGTCGAACAGCTCCTCGGAGAACAGGTAGCCGTAGGTGTAGCTCTCGGAGTCGAACCGGGCGCCGGGGTAGCGGTTCCAGTACCAGGTTCCGCCGACACCGCCGCCCGCCTCGACGAGTTGCACCGAGAAGCCCGCCTCGCGGGCCCGGTACAGCTGGTAGATGCCGGTGACGCCGGCGCCGACGACCAGGACGTCGACGTCGGGGGCCGGTCGGCGCGAGCCTGCGGTGACAGGTGCGGATGATGTGGTCATGAGGTGGCGTACCCCAGGTGGTTCGGGGGCGTCGCGGCACGGGTGGGTCATGCTCGCGCACCGGTGAGATTTGTACCGACCGGTTAGTATACGTTGTCGGAAACGGACGTGCCGGAATCCGAGAGGGGAGTTCCCGTGGCGATCGTGGACCAGAACCGGCCGGTGCTACCGGTCCCGTATGCGATGGAACTGCCGGACCGGGCGCGCAAGGAGCGCTACTACGACCCCGACTTCTTCCGGCTCGAGGCCGAGCAGCTGTGGTCGCGGACATGGCAGGTGGCGTGCCGCCTCGAGGAGATCCCCCGCCCGCACGACTACGTCGAGTACGAGATCCTCGACCAGTCGGTCGTCGTGGTGCGCACCGCGGACCTCGGGGTGACGGCCTTCCAGAACGCCTGCCGTCACCGCGGCGTCAAGGTCGCCGAGGGCGGGGGCACGTGCGAGAGCGGGTTCACCTGCCCGTTCCACGGCTGGTGCTACGCACCGGACGGGAAGAACACCGTCGTCACGCGGCGGAGCTCGTTCTCCGAGCACAACCTGCGACCCGAGGACCTCGACCTGCGGCCGGTGCGCTGCGAGGTGTGGGGCGGGTGCGCGTGGATCAACCTCGACGTCGACGCGCCGCCGCTGCGGCCGTGCATCGAGCCGTTCGCCACCGTCCTCGACGCCTGGAAGCTCGAGTCGATGCACCCCGAGTGGTGGTACTCCTTCCGCCTGCCCGTGAACTGGAAGCTCGCCGAGCAGGCGTTCATGGAGCAGTACCACGTCATCGAGACGCACCCCCAGCTGGTGATCCCCAAGCGGTACCCGCCGCGGGACCCCCGGGCGTTCGACCCCCGCACGTTCGTCGACGCCGAGATCCACTACCTGCGCACGATGAGCGAGGGCATGGCCGGGATGGTCCACGCCGACGACGTGCGCGTCGCCGAGGGGCTGCGCGCCATCGACCTGCCCGCCGAGCCGGGCCCGGCCATCGAGACGTGGAACCGCACGTTCAGCGACGCGGTCGTGCGCTGGCACCGGGGCCAGGGCCACGACATCCCCGACCTCAACGAGCTCGAGGCGCAGGGGTTGAACCAGCCGATGGGCTACTGCTTCCCGCACTTCTTCGTGCTGCCGATGTACAGCAGCGCCTCGTCGTACCGCTTCCGCCCGCTCGGGCCCGAGGAGACGCTGATGGAGATCTGGTCGCTCACCCGCTTCCCCGACGGGTACGAGCCGCCCCGGCTCGTCCCCCCGGAGCCGTGGGACTGCGACGACCCGCGGGTGCCGCCGATCCCCGCGCAGGACTTCTCGAACCTGCCGAGGCAGCAGAAGGGCCTGCACACGAAGGGCTTCGAGCACATGCGCTTCTCCGAGCAGATCGAGGGCGGCATCGCCAACATGGAGCGGACCGTCGACGGGTTCCTCGCCGGGCTCCCCTACGAGACGCTGCTCCCCGCGCTGGCGGAGGTCAACGTGAACCCGCTCGAACGACCGGTCGCGGACCTCGGGTTCTGACGTGGGCGCCGACACGACCTTCGCGGACGTCGCCGAGGGCGTCCGCGCCGCCATCGCCGCCTACACCCAGGCGCTCGACGACGGGCGGACCGACGACGTCGTCGCCACCTTCTGCCCCGACGGCGTCTGCGACATCCCCGGCATGGGCACCCACGAGGGCCACGACGCCCTGCGCGCGGCCTACGCCGGGTGGGCGCCGAGGCGGCCCCAGCGTCACCTCGTCCTCAACACGCTCGTGACCGGCTGGAGCAGCGACGAGGCCGAGGCGATCAGCGACGTGGTCTTCCTCCTGAAGGGAGGCTCGGGGTGGGCGATCCAGCTCGTGGGCCGCTACCGCGACACGCTCCACCGCGACGGCGGGACCTGGCGGTTCCACCGTCGGGTGGCCACGTTCGAGACGGAGTAGTGGACCCCACCCGCCGTCCGTCAGCCGGCGAAGTCGGGCATGACCTCCCGGGCGAACCGCTCGACCTCGGCGGCGCCCGCTCCCGGCCACCCGCACACGAGGTAGCCGTAGCCGGCGTCCCGCCACTTCCCGGCGAACTTGCGGGCGTTGCCGAGGTCGTCGAGCGACAGCGATGCGGCGCGCAGGATGTCGGACGGATCACGGCCGGCCTCGACCGCGAGCTGGTCGACGCGCGCCGAGGCCTCGCGCAGCGAGTTGGGCGAGCCGAAGGCGTGCCACACGTCCGCGTACCGGGCGACCAGGGGAAGCGTGCGGCGTGGGCCGCTCCCGCCGATCCAGATGGGCGGATGCGGTCGCTGCACGGGCGTCGGCCGCATCCGGGCGTCGCGCAGCGACACGGCCTGCCCGTCGTAGGTGACGACGTCGCCGGTGAACAGGCGCGTCACGATCTCCAGGGTGTCCTCGAGCAGCGCGTACCGCTCGGGCAGGGGCGGGAACGGGATGCCGAGCTCGTGGTGCTCCTTGTCGAACCAGGCGGCGCCGAGCGACAGCTCGAGCCGGCCGTGCGACGCATGGTCGACGGTGAGCGCCTGGGCCGCGAGCACCGACGGGTGCCGGTACGTCACACCCGTGACGAGCAGGCCGAGCCGGATGCGCGACGTCACGCCGGCCAGGGCGGCGAGCGTCGTCATGCCCTCGAAGGTCTCGCCGGGACCCTCGCCGTACATGGGCTGGAAGTGGTCGAAGCCCCACACGCCGTCGAAGCCCAGCTCCTCCGCGAGCTGCACCCGGCGCACGAGCTCGTCCCACGGCATGCGCTGCTGCGCCACGTCGAGTCCGAATCGCATGGGCGGAGACGTTGCCACATCTGGCACCCGGGTCGCCGCAGCGGGCCGTTCCGGTGCTGTGATCGGCCGGTCCACACCCTGGTCAGCCTCCCGGTCGCGCCGAGTCGCCGGGACCGGCGAACCCACGGCCGACCGGTGGTCTCAGCTAACGTTCGTGTCATGTTGCGGCGTGCGACCGAGGTGCCGGCCCGCGGCCCGGGGGCGGCGGCATGCGCCGGTCGCCGGGTCCGATGACCACCTTCGAGGGGCCGCCGGTGGCCGGGGTCGAGGGTGTGGGCGCGCTCACGCTCGGCGGCTTCCTGGGCGAGGTCGTGGCCCGGTTCGGCCCGCGCGAGGCCGTCGTGCTCGACGACCCGATGCGGGACGGCGAGACCGTGCGGTGGACCTACGAGCGCCTCGGGGCCGAGGCACGGCGCATCGGGCGGGCGCTGCTCGCCGCCGGCGTGGCGCCCGGGGATGCCGTGGGCGTGGTCATGGGCAACCGGCCCGAGGCCGTGGCCGCCATCCTCGGGGCTGCGCTGGCCGGCGCCGTGGCGGCGCCCATGTCCACGTTCTCGCCCCGCCCGGAGCTGGCCCACCTGGTGGACACGTGCCGGGCGACGGTGGTCCTGACCCAGGCACGGCTCCTGGCCCGCCGGTTCGGCGACGACCTGGCCGCCATCGCACGGGACCGACCGCACCTGCGACGCGTGGCGGTGCTCGGCGAGCCGTCGTGGGACGAGCTGATGGCCGCCGGCGAGGCCGTGCCCGACGACCGGCTCGACGCCAGGGCCGCGGCCGTCACCCCCGACGACCCTGCGCTCGTCATCTTCTCCTCGGGCACGACCAGCGAGCCCAAGGGGATCCTCCACCGCCACCGCTCGCCGTCGCTGCAGTGCTGGCTGCAGGCCCGGGTGTTCGCCCGGCACCCGGGCACGCGCATGTTCAGCGCCCTGCCCCTGTTCTGGACCGCCGGGTTCAACACCGCGGTCGGCGCCACCCTGGCCGCCGGCGGCTGCTGGGTGGCCCAGGAGACCTTCGACCCCGCCGCCGCGCTGGCGCTGATGGCGCGCGAACGGGTGACGGAGCCCTACACGCTGCCCCACCAGACGGCGGCGCTGGCCGAGCAACCCGAGTGGGCGACCACCGACCTGTCGTCGCTGCGCTGCGTCTACGGCAAGGGTGCGTACGCGCGCCATCCCCGCGTGGCGGGCGACCCCGGCTGGATCATGCCCGTGGGTTGGGGCATGTCGGAGACGTGCGCGTTCGTGTGCGCCCACCCCGCCGACACGCCGCGGGAGCGGGCCAAGATCGGTCACGGCGCGCTGCTGCCCGGCGCCCGGCTGCGGGTGGTCGACCCCGACACGGGGAGGCTGCTGGGTGTCGACGAGGAGGGTGAGCTGTGCGTGTCCGGTGCCACCCGCATGCTCGGCTACCTGGGCCGCTCGGCCGGGGAGTGCTTCGACGAGGACGGGTTCTTCCACACCGGCGACGCCGGCCACGTCAGCGCCGACGGCAACGTCCACTGGTCCGGGCGGCGCACCGAGATGATCAAGACGGGCGGCGCCAACGTCTCCCCGGCCGAGGTGGAGGTCGCGCTGCGGGCCTGCCCCCCGGTGAAGCTGTCCCGGGTGCTGGGCGTGCCCGACCCGCGCCTCGACCAGGCGGTGGTCGCCTGCATCGTCCTGCGTGACGGCGAGGCGGCCACGGCCGACGAGGTCAAGGCCCACCTGCGGGAACGGGTCGCCGCCTACAAGGTGCCCAAGCACGTGCTGTTCTTCGACCACGACGAGATGCCCATGACCGGAAGCGATGCCAAGGTCCGCGACGACGCCCTGCTCGAGCTTGTGCACGCCCGGCTCGCGACCGGCGGCGTCGCAACCGGCACGAGCCCGAGCGGATAGAGCGTGACGTCGCGTCCGCACCGCCGACCGGCGGCTGCTCCGGAGGGCACCGCGACGGTGACCCGGGACGACGTGACCGATCCGCCGATCCGCCGAACCTCCAAGGGAGAACGATGAGCCCCGACCAGACCACGACCCCGAGCCCGGCCACGACCGGCGCCACGCTCGACGTGTCCGATCTCGACCGGTACATGGGCGTGCCCATGCGACCGGGTGAGCTCAAGGAGCCGGTCGCGCGCAACGACATCCGGCGCTGGGTGCAGGCCATGCACTACCCCAACCCGCTGCACTACGACGAGCGGTGGGCGGCCGAGAGCCGGTGGGGGGAGATCGTGGCGCCCCAGTCGTTCACCGTCGCCTGCGACACCAGCCACGGCGCGTCCCCGGCCCAGGTGGGCAGGATCCCCGGCTCACACCTGATCTTCGGCGGCGACGAGTGGTGGTTCTTCGGGCCCCGCGTCCGGCCGGGCGACAAGCTGGTCTGCCACCGCATGCCGTTCGACTACAAGGTCGCTGACACGAAGTTCGCCGGCCCGACCTGCTTCCAGCGGGGCGACACCCTGTACATCAACCAGCAGGGCGAGCGGGTCGCCCTGCAGCGTTCCACGGCCATCCGCTACCAGGTGCGCGAGGCCAAGGAAAAGGACCTGTTCGGCAGCGACGCCGGCGCCTCCGCGGGCTCGGCCGCGGCCGGCAGCAACGGCACCTCGGGCGACGGCGAGCCGGCGTGGACCGACGAGCAGCTGGCCGAGCTGGAGGAGCGCAAGCTGGCCTTCATCGACCAGATCCAGACCCTCGGCCACGGCCGGCGCCTGTTCTCGTCGGTGTCGGTCGGCGACCAGCTCGCCGAGAACGTGCTCGGGCCCCACAGCCTCGCGTCGTTCGCCACCGAGTGGCGGGCCTACCCCATGACCACCTGGGGCGCCACCGCCAAGGGTCCCACGACGGTGCGGGCCGAGGAGCTGGGCTACACGAAGGAGATGGCGGGGTTCGAGGGCGACCGCCGGATGGAACGGGTCAACCCGGAGCTGACCGACGGCGCGTACTACGGGCCGTCGCGGGGCCACCTGCAGCCCCGGTGGGCCCGCCACGTCGGCATGCCCCGGGGCTACGGCTACGGGGCGTCGATGGGGGCGTGGATCCTCGACTACGTGGCGGCGTGGGCGGGGGAGTGGGGGATGATCACCCACGCGAACGCCCAGTACCGCAACCCCGCCCTGACCGGAGACGCCACCATCCTCGCCGGCGAGGTCGTCGACACCCGGGTCGAGCGGAAGCGGGTCCACGTCGCGACGGTCAAGGTCGACATGCGCAGCCAGGACGACGCGCAGATGGCCACGGCCACCGTCGAGGTCGAGCTGCCCGCCGAGTGAGGGATCAGGTGTAGTTGACGACCCCGCGGACGTTCTTGCCGTCACGCATGGCCTGGTAGCCCTGGTTGACCTCGTCGAGCGTGTAGGTGTTGGTGACGAGCTCGTCGAGCTTCAGGAGGCCCTCCTGGTACAGGCGCAGCAGGCGGGGGATGTCGCGGCGGGGGTTGGCGTTGCCGAAGATGCAGCCGACGAGCTCCTTGCGCTGCAGGGTCAGCTCGAAGAGGTTGAGCTCGACGGTGCCCTGGTTGATGGGTGCGACCGCGGTGACCACGGCGCGCCCGCCCTTGGCGACGAGCCCCAGCATCGGCGCGATGAGCGAGCCTTCGGCCACACCGGTGGTCAGGATGGCCTTGTCGGCGTTGGCGCCCCACGTGATGTCGGCCACGAGGGCGGTGGCCTCCTCGATGCTGGCGGCGGTGTGGGTGGCGCCGAAGATCGGGGCCTGCTCGCGCTTCCACGCGACCGGATCGACGCCGACCACGTGGCGGGCGCCGGCCATCGACGCGCCCTGCACGGCGTTCATGCCGACGCCACCGAGGCCGATGACGACCACCGTCTCCCCGGGCCGGACGGCGGCGGCGTTGGTGGCGGCACCCCAACCGGTGGTGACGCCGCAGCCGACGAGCGCGGCCCGATCGAGCGGGATGTCGTTCTCGATCTTGATGCAGCTCGCCTCGCTGACCACCGTGTACGGGGAGAAGGTCCCGAGGCAGCACATGAGCCCGAGGTCCCGGCCGTCCTTGCTGTGGTGCCGCGCCGTCATGTCGGTGACCTGGCGACCGGCGAGCAGGAAGGCGCCGAGGTCGCACAGGTGCTGCCATCCCCGCGCGCACGACGGGCAGCGGCCGCAGGAGGGGATGAACCCCAGGGCGACGTGGTCGCCCTCCTGGAGGGTGGTGACGTTGGGGCCGACCTCGACCACCTCGCCTGCGCCCTCGTGCCCGCCGATGACCGGGAACTGCTCGACGCCCATCATGGCGGCGACCTCGGGGTCGAGGACCATGTCGCCCGTGAGCAGGTGCTCGTCGGAGTGGCACAGCCCGGACGCGGCGAGCTTGACCTTGACCTCACCCGCCTTGGGTGCGTCGAGATCGATCTCCTCGACGCTCCAGTCGGTGTTGGGCTTCCACAGGATCGCGGCGCGGGTCTGCATCGTTGTCCCCCCTGGCTGACGGTTTCGTCATCCTACCTCCGCGCACACCTTCAGGCCCCGGGCAGGTGGAGGTCGAGCGCGTCGAACGCGGTCGCGAGCAGCGTGGCCAGGTCGGCCGCATCGTCGGCCAGCCACCGTTCGTAGGCGGCCAGGGCGGTGCCCAGGGCGACGTGGCCCACCAGTTGGGGCACGAGGTCGTCGACCGGGCGCCCGAGCCGGTCGGCGGCGAACCGTGCGACCACGTCGCGCCAGCCCGCGTAGCGGACCGTGCTGTGGGCCTGGAGCGCGGGGACGTGGAGGATGAGCGACATGCGTTGCCGGTGGGCGGGGACGGCGCCCGCCGGCAGGTCGTTGAAGCGGACGACCGCGCTGGCGACGGCGGGCAGCAGCGGGACGTGGTCGGGCACGCCGGCCAGCCAGGCGGCCATGCCGTCGAGCAGGATGTCGAAGTCGCCCCACACGACGTCGTTCTTGGAGGCGTAGTAGCGAAAGAAGGTGCGACGCGAGATGCCGGCGGCGCCGGCGATGTCGTCGACCGTCGTCTCGGTGAACCCGTCCCTGACGAAGAGCTCGAGCGCCACCCGTTCGAGCTGGGCGCGGCTGGTGACGGCGGGACGCCCCGTCCGCTCCCGGCGGCGCGCCGGCTGCCCGTGGGCGCTCATCACGCCTTTACTGTGGCACTCGGTGCCTTTAGTGTGGGGCGACGTGCTCGCAAGCGGTGGACGGAGGGTTCGGTGATGGTCGAGTTCGCAGGGCGTGGTGCTGCGCTCCAGGTAGACCCGGACGAGGAGGAGGCCCTCGTCGACGACGACGACCTCGTCGAGGAGGATCTGCTCGTCGAGGACGTGTCGATCGACGGCATGTGTGGTGTCTACTAGCGCGACCGGGGTCGACGCCGTTACCGCGACCGGGGTCGACGCCGTCCTCGATCGGGCCTGGGGCCTGGCGCCCCAGGTGGCGGTCCGCCGGGAGGCCTTCGGCGGCCTGCTGTACCACTTCGGCACGCGCCGCCTCTCGTTCCTGAAGGACCCCCGGCTGCTCTCGATCGTGGAGCGGCTCGACGACGCCCCGTCGGCGCGTGCGGCCTGCGCGGTCGCGGGCCTCGACGACGCGGCGCTGCCGGCCTACGGGCGGGCGCTGGCGCGGCTGGCGGACACCGACATGCTGCGGGAGCGGTCGCGGTGAGCGTGGCCACGCCGCTGGTCGAGCACTTCGCCCAGGGCCTCACCGCGCCGATCTGCCTGACGTGGGAGCTCACCTACGCCTGCAACCTGGCGTGCGACCACTGCCTGTCCAGCTCGGGACGGCGTGACCCCCGGGAGCTCGGCACCGCCGAGGCGAAGGCGGTCATCGACGAGCTCGAGCGGATGCAGGTGTTCTACGTCAACATCGGTGGGGGAGAGCCCACCATCCGCTCCGACTTCTGGGAGCTCGTCGACTACGCGACCGCCCACCACGTCGGCGTGAAGTTCTCGACCAACGGCGTGCGGATCACCCCCGAGGTCGCCGGCCGGCTGGCGGCCAACGACTACGTCGACGTCCAGATCTCGCTCGACGGCGCCACGGCCGCCGTCAACGACGCCGTGCGGGGGGCCGGCTCGTACGACATGGCGATCCGGGCGATGGACAACCTGGCCGCCGCCGGCCTCCGCGGCTTCAAGGTGTCGGTCGTCTGCACCCGCCACAACATCCCCCAGCTCGACGCCTTCGAGGCGCTGGCCGACCGGTACTCGGCGCAGCTCCGGCTCACGCGCCTCCGCCCCTCCGGGCGCGGCGCCGACGTGTGGGACGAGCTGCACCCCACCGACGCGCAGCAGCGCGAGCTGTACGAGTGGCTCCTCGCCCACGGGGAGAGCGTGCTCACCGGCGACTCGTTCTTCCACCTCGCCGGCTACGGCGAGGCGTTGCCCGGCCTCAACCTCTGCGGCGCCGGCCGGGTCGTCTGCCTGATCGATCCCGTGGGCGACGTGTACGCCTGCCCGTTCGCCATCCACGACGCGTTCCTCGCGGGCAACGTGCGCGGCGAGGGGGGGTTCGCGCGCGTGTGGCGCGAGTCGCCGCTGTTCCAGGAGCTGCGCGGGCCACAGGCCCAGGGCGCCTGCGCGTCGTGCGACGCGTACGACGCCTGCCGCGGGGGCTGCATGGCCGCCAAGTTCTTCACCGGCCTCCCCCTCGACGGCCCCGACCCGGAGTGCGTCAAGGGCAACGCCGCCGGCGCCCTCGCGCGGGTCGATCCGCATGCCGCCCCGCGACCGTCGGTCGACCACTCCCGGGGGGCCGGCTCCCGGGAGGCCGTGCCGGTGACGCTGCTCCGGCGGCGACCCGACCGGGCCTGCGACGAGAGCCCGCTGGCGGCCCGTGCGCGCCTCGACGGCGGTGCAAGGCCCCTGGTCCGGGGGGCGCGCTGATGGGCAACGCCTGGTTCGAGTCCGTCGCCGAGGCGCAGCGGCGGGCGCGGAAGCGGCTGCCCCGCTCCGTGCACATGGCGCTCCACGCCGGGACCGAGGCCGGGCTCACGCTGCAGGACAACGTCCAGGCGTTCGGCGAGCTGGGCCTGGTGCCCCACCTCGCCGGCCACCAGAGCGAGCGCCACCTCGGCACCGAGGTCATGGGCCAGCAGATCTCGCTGCCGGTCCTCGTGTCGCCGACCGGCGTCCAGGCCGTCCACCCGGACGGCGAGGTCGCCGTGGCGCGGGCCTCGGCGGCGCGGGGCACGGCGATGGGGCTGAGCTCCTTCGCCAGCAAGCCCATCGAGGAGGTGGTCGCGGCCAACCCGCAGACCTTCTTCCAGGTGTACTGGTGCGGCACCCGCGACCGCATCCTGCAGCGGCTCGATCGGGCCAAGCGGGCCGGCGCGGTCGGGCTCATCGTCACCCTCGACTGGTCGTTCGCCCACGGGCGCGACTGGGGGAGCCCGTTCATCCCCGAGACCATCAACCGCGAAGCGGTGCTGAAGTACGCCGTGCCCGTCGCCCTG
>DASSGC010000272.1:0-33488 GCA_035693765.1 Acidimicrobiales bacterium | reverse complement strand
TGCTTTGCGGTGCCATGCGTGCCGTGCCGTGCGGTGCCATGCGTGCCGCGCGTGCGGTGCGGTGCCGCGCCCTGCGTGCGGTGCCGTGCCCTGCATGCGGGCCCCTGCGTGCAGTGCCATCCGTGCCGTGCCCTGCGTGCGGTGCCATGCCCTGCGTGCGGTGCCATGCGGAGCCATGCGGGTGCGTGCGTGCGGTGCTCAGCGTGGGGGCCGCGGTGGGCGGTTCCGTGGCGGCTTCGGCCCGAGCGCCCGGGCGAAGGCCAATGCCTCGTCGACCAGATCGGGCCACAGGTCGGCGTGATCGCCGGCGAGCGTCAGCCACTCACGCATCGCCCGCCCGGGCCGTGGCTCGAACCGCTCCCCTGTCCCTGCCGCCGTCAGCGCGTCCACGCGATCGGCCGGCAGCTTGACGACCAGCTCGCCTTGCGCCATCAGGGCGAAGTACCGGGTGTTCAGATGCAGTCCGCGCGACCGGAACATGCGCCCCACGCCTACCTCGGGATCCTCGGTCAGGTCCTCGACGATGCGGGCGTAGACCTCATCCGGCTCGATTTCCGGCTCGACCATGCGTGCCCTCCTTCACCGGGCGAGTCCCGGCCCGATCATCCCCGGGCAGCCAGATCCGCCGGCCTCACCATCCCATGACCCGCGGCGGCGTGGCCCTCGGCCACCGCTGCGCGCCACGCAGGCCGACGCTCCCCGGTAACCCCACCCACCGGCGCCTTAACGCCCCACGAAGTCCGCCTTGCCCGGCCCGTCGGCCAGGAACGACGCCACGCCGATGCGGGCGTCCTCGGTCGTGAACACCTCGGCGAAGAGCTCCTGCTCCAGCGCGATGCCCGCAGCCAGTGACCCCTCCAGACCACCGTCGATCGCGCGCTTGGCCAGGCCCTGTGCCACCACGGCACCCCGTGCCAGCTCGGCCGCGAGCGCCAGCGCCCGGTCGTGCAACTCGTCGGGGGCGACGACCTCGTCCACCAGCCCGATGCGCAACGCCTCGTCGGCGCCCACCTGGCGTCCGGTCAGGATCAGCTCCTTCGCCCGGGACGGCCCGACGAGGCGTGCGAGCCGCTGGGTCCCACCTCCGCCGGGGATGATGCCGAGCAGGATCTCCGGCTGGCCGAACTTGGCTCTCGACGACGCGATCCGCAGGTCGCACGCGAGCGCGAGCTCGCATCCCCCGCCGAGGGCGAACCCCGACACAGCGGCGATGACCGCACGGGGGATCGCCGCCACGGCGTCGAGCGCCCGTACGAACGCGCCACCGACCTGGCGCGCCTCGTCGGGACCGCCGAACTCGCTGATGTCGGCCCCGGCCGCGAACAGGCGGTCGCCACCGGTCACCACCACGGCTCCCGGAGGGTCGTCGACGAACCCACGGGCGACGGTCTCCAACTGGCCGAGGAGCGCGCTCGACAGCGCGTTGACCTTGGGGTTGTCGAGGCGGACCACGGCGACACCGTCGGCGCGGCGTTCGGTCTGCACGAGCGGCGTGTCTGTGGACATGGAGACCGACCCTACGCGGCGACGACGGTGGACACGGAAGCGACACCAACGACAGCCCCTTGTGGCACGAACACATGTTCGCTATCGTAGCACCATGACGCTGACCGATGAGACACAGAACGCACCGCCGTATGCGGGCAGGGAGTGGGCCGCCACGCGCGACGGACCTCCGTCGACGCGCACGCTGGACGACCGGCTGGCCGAGATCATGGGACTGCTCAACGTGTGCACCGCCGAGCTGGTCGGCCTCATCAGCGAGGCGCTCTGCACCGACGCCTGGCAGGGCATCGGCATCCGGTCGGTGGAGCACTGGGTCACCTGGAAGTGCGGCGTCTCGCCTTGGCGCGCCCGCCGGCTCGTGACGATCGCCCGGGCCCTGGCCGACCTGCCCGAGACGGCGAAGGCCTTCGCCACCGGCCGGCTCACCGAGGACCAGACCGCCGTCGTCGTCCGCCACACCGATGCCGCCCACGACCGTGAGGTGGCCGACCTGGCGACGTCCCTGACCGTGCCCCAACTCAGCCGCGTCCTGCCCAGCGTGCCCCGATCGAGGCCCACACCGCCCCCCGCCGGGTTCCCCGCGGACGACACCACCGACCCCGACACCACCGACCCCAACACCACCGGGCCGGACACCAACGAGCCCGGCACCACCGAGCCCGGCGGAGCCGACATCGATGGCGACGAGGCGCCGGCCCCCGACAGCGCCTCGGCGACGACCGGCGTGGCCGGGCGCGACCTGGGCGCCCGACGGCAGGTGGCGATGGGTTACGACGACGAGGGTGGGTTCTGGTGTGCCATCCACCTGCCCGGTGACGAGGGCGCCCTCGTCGAGCGGGCGTTGACGCAGGCCCGCCAGGTCGAGTTCACGCACCGGCACCCTCGGGCGGACGACGATGACCTGGTCGAGACCCCTGGGGTCACCTGGGCCGACGCCCTGCTCCGCCTCGTCGAGTCGGGCCTCGCCGGGCTCGACCCGGCCACCGCCGCCGGCCGCCCGCCGAGCGAGCGCACGCAGGTCATCGTGCACCTCGACGCCGATCGCGACGTTCCCCCCCGCCTGCACCTCGGACCGCTGCTGCCGCCGTCGATCGCGGACCACCTCGCCTGCGATGCCACGGTCCGCCACCTGCTGTGGCGTGACGGCATCCCGGTGGCGAGGGGCCGGCGGCGGCGAACGGTCCCGCCGGGCTTGCGCACCATCATCGAGCACCGCGACCAGTCCTGCCGGGTGCCCGGATGCGGCCACGCCCGCTGGCTGCACATCCACCACCTCGTGCACTGGTCCCGGGGTGGAGCCACCGACCCCGCAAACCTGCTGGCCCTCTGTCCGACGCACCACCGCATGGTCCACAAAGGCCGGCTGGTCGTGACCGGCGATCCCGGCCGGGCCGGTGGTCTCCGTTGGACCGACGGGAAGGGGCGTGAGCTGGTCCCGGCCCGGCCCCGGCCTCCCGTGGGCCCGCCGGTCGAGACCGCCCGGTCCTACGGCCTTCCCGACCCCGGCTGGCGCCACCCGGTCGGCGAGCCGCTCGACAGCCGGTGGATCAGTTGGAGCTGAGCAGCTCGTCCGCTGCCGACCAGGGATCGAGGTCGCCGGCCGCCACCGCGTCGGCCAGCTCCTCGGCCCGGCTGCTCGCCGTCACGCTGCGGGCCCGGTCCATCAGCCTGGTCGCCACGAGGCGCGTGACCTCCTCGGTCGCCCGGCGGTGGCGACGCTCGGCCAGCCCGCCGGTCGACTCCAGATGGGCCCGGTGGTCGCGGATCGCCTGCCACACCTCGTCGACGCCGTCGCCCGAGGTGGCGATGGCACACACGATCGGCGGCCGCCACCCCTCCACCGCCGCCATGTCGAGCATGCGCTCGAGGTCACGGGCGGTGTCCTTGGCGCCTGGGCGGTCGGCCTTGTTGACCACGAACACGTCGGCGATCTCCATCAGGCCCGCCTTGTTGGCCTGCACGGCGTCGCCCCAGCCCGGGTTGACGACCACCACGGTCGTGTCGGCCTGCCCGACGATCTCGACCTCGACCTGCCCCACGCCCACCGTCTCGAGCACGACCCACGGGTACCCGGCGGCGGTGAGCACCCGCACCGCCTCCGGGGCGGCCACCGCCAGCCCGCCGAGGTGGCCCCGGGTGGCCATCGACCGGATGAACACGCCGTCGTCGAGCGCGTGGTCGCCCATGCGGACCCGGTCCCCCAGGATGGCCCCGCCCGTGAACGGTGACGACGGATCGACGGCCAGGACGGCGATGCGCTCATCGCGACCGCGGACGACGTCGATGAGGGCGCTCGTGAGGGTCGACTTGCCCGCGCCGGGCGCCCCGGTGATGCCGACCGCGTATGCGCCGCTCCGCCATCCGTGCAGGGCTCGGCCGACCTCGCGGGCGCCGTCGCCGCCCCGCTCGATGATCGACAGCAGCCGCGCGAGCGCGGCACGGTCGCCCCCGCGGGCGGCCTCGATCAGCTCGGCTGTCGCCATGGGCTGTGGTCTACAGGCTGACGGATGTCTCGGTCGGGGCACCCACGTCGACGACCTCGGTGACGCCGGGCACCCGGTCCTTGAGGATCCGCTCGATGCCGGCCTTGAGGGTGACCGTGGATGCCGGACACGACACGCAGGCGCCCACCAGCTCGACGCTCACGACACCGGATTCGGCATCGACGCCACGCAGGAAGATGTCGCCGGCGTCGGCCTGGATCGCTGGGCGGATCACCTCGATGACCTCGCGCACCTTGTCGGTATCGACCACTGGTCTCCCTCGTGTCACGGAACCCTGACATGGTAGGCAACACTCCGTGCAGGTCCCATGTTCCGCCTAGCGTGATGACGTGACGACGATGGTGATCGCCCACCAGGGCGGCTGGGACGAGCTGCTGATGGTGCTCGTGCCCATCGTCGTGTTCGCGGCCCTACTGATCGTGGCCAACCGGCGGGCGACCCGGATCGAGCAGCAGCGCCTCCGCGACCAGGACTCGGACGACGTCGCGGACGAGCGTCGCCGCCCCGACGGTCCGGCCGCCGGATAGCACCCGTGCCCCGGTTCAGCGTCACCCGGTCGGTCGAGCCCGCGGCCGCCGAGCGGCTGCTCGTCCCCCGGGACGACATCGTGGGTGAGCAGGCGGACGGCGGGGGGCGGTTCACGCTCGACGAGGGGCCGTTCTCGCACTACGAGCGCACCGTGTCGGTGACGCACCAGGACGGGCGGGCGACCGTCGCCCAGACGTTCGACTTCCGGATGGCGCCCGGGACGTGGCCGTTCCTGCTCAACCCGGCGGTGCGGTCGGCGCTGCGGCGGACGCCCGGCCCGGGCCGGAAGCTGCCGTGGTGGTACCCGCCGCAGCGGCCCGACGCCCGGGGCGCGACCGTGCTCGGGCTGCTCGCCACCCTGTCGCTCGTCGTCGGGTACCACGGGACGCTGCTCACGCAGACGATGACCTTCGCCGCCGACGAGTTCGGCGCGGGCACGGGGGCGCAGGGCAACGCCCTGGCGGCGGTGCGCCTCGGTGGGGTGCTCGCCATCGGGCTCGGGACGCTGGCCGACCGGCGGGGCCGGCGGATGATCCTCACCGCCTCCCTGCTCGCCTGCATCGGCTCGACGGTCCTCGGGGCCGCGGCGCCGTCGCTGCCCCTGCTGGCGGCGACCCAGACCGTCAACCGGGGCGCCTGGGCGGCCGCCAGCGTGCTGCTCGCCGTGATCGCCGCCGAGGAGATGCCGGCGGGGGCCCGCGCCTACGCCCTGAGCCTGCTGGCCATGACCGGCGCGCTCGGCGCAGGCGTCGCGCTGTGGCTGCTGCCGGTCGCCGACCTCGGGACTCGCTCGTGGCGGCTCCTCTACGTGGTGCCGCTGCTTTTCGTACCGGTCGTCGCCCGCTTCGCGCGCCTGATCCCCGAGAGCCGGCGCTTCGTCCGGCCGCACCTGACGGTGCCCCTGGCGGGGCACTGGTCGCGCCTGCTGCTGCTGGCCGTCACGTCGTTCCTGCTCAACGTGTTCATGGCGCCGCAGTCGCAGTTCCGCAACGAGTTCCTGCGCGACGAGCGGGGGTTCTCCGCGGCCGCCGTGACGCTGTTCGTCCTGGCGACCTCGACACCCGCGGGGATCGGCATCGTGGTCGGGGGCCGGCTGGCCGACACGCGCGGGCGGCGGCTCGTCGGCGCCACCGGCATCACGGTGGGCACCGTGCTGATCGCGCTGTCGTTCGTGGTCCCCGGTCCCGGCATGTGGGTCTCGGCGACCCTGGGCGCCATCTTCGCCGCCGCGCTGGTGCCCACGATCACCGTCTACGGGCCGGAGCTGTTCCCGACCTCGCTGCGGGGACGGGCCAACGGCATCGTCAGCATGACGGCCATGGGCGGCAGCGTCGTGGGGCTGGTGGCGGCAGGACGCCTGGAGATGGCCCTCGGCTCGTTCGGCCGCACCCTCGGCGTGCTGGCGGCGGCACCCCTCGTCATGGCCGCGCTGGTGGTCCTCTGGTTCCCGGAGACCGCCCGCCGCGAGCTGGAGGACCTCAACCCGGAGGATCGTCAGGCCTCGGTTAGCATCCCGCCATGATCCGCAGGTGGCAGGGTGTCGCCGCGGTGACGGTGGTGCTGGTCCTGCTGGGGACGGCGTGCTCGGACGACACGGAGCTCGACCTGCCCTCGCGGCCCGACGCCTCCGGCGCCGGCGACGACGCGCAGGGCGACGACGGTGCCTCGCCGCGCCACGGCACCACGTTCCACGTCGCGCAGGCGGTCGGGGCCTCGCTGACCGTCCGGTCGGCGCCCCAGCCCAACGCCGACGTCGCGCTGACGCTGTCCGCGGGCGACGAGGTCAGTGGGACCGTCGTGTGCCTGGTGGCCCAGGAGTTCGGCGACGACTGGATCGAGGTCTACCTGCCCACCGGGGCCCCGGGGTCGACGGGCTGGGTCGAGCGGGACGACGTCACGCTCACCCGCCACCACTTCCGCATCGAGGTGTCGCTCACCGATCGCACGATGAGCGTCTACTCCGGCCCCGACCTCGTCACGACCACGCCCGTCGGCATCGGACCCGATGCCCCACCGGCCGACCGTCACCTGTTCATCAAGGACCTCGTGCGTCCCCCGGTCCCGGGCCTGTACGGCGAGTACGCCTACGGCCTGTCCGGGTCGAGCAACGACCTCGATGCGTTCACCGCCGGCAGCGGCGTCGTCGCGCTCCACGGCACCGACGACCCCGCGGTGCTGGGGACCGCCACCGATCGGGGCGCGATCGCCGTCGACGCGACGGTGATGGCCCACCTCGTGGACACCGTCGGCCTGCCGTTGGGCACCCCGGTCGAGGTCGTCCGGTAGACCGCGAAACGACGCCGGCGCGGCGCCTACAGGGCGAGCGCCCAGTCCACCACGGCGTCGGCCACCGCCCGGTCGGCGCCCTTGAGGTCGTGGCGGCCACCCTCCACCCAGGCGTGCGTGACCGGACCGGGGATCGCCTCGGTGTGCCGCGCCAGCTCTTCCGGGGTGCCGAACGGGTCGCGGGTGCCCGACACGAACAGGCACGGCACCCGCAGGTCGGGGAAGTGCTCGATCCGCAGGCGCTCCGGCTTGCCCGGCGGGTGCAGGGGGTACGCGATCAACACCAGTCCGGCGGCGGGCAGCCCGTCGGCGACCGCCATCGAGCACATCCGGCCCCCCATCGAGCGACCGCCGAGGATCAGCCCGTCGGCCGGGAACGCCGCGGCCTCGTCGTTGATCGCGGCGATCAGCTTGGGGGCCCGGTCCGGCGCGCGCCGGCCCTGCTTGCGGTAGGGGAAGTCGGCCCGCACGACCCGGATGCCCTCGATCGCCGCCACCAGGGCGTCGTCCACCGCCACGAGGTTGGGCGTGTCGCGCCCGGCGCCCGCGCCGGGGAAGAGGAGCGCACCCGTGATCATCCGCTCACCCGGCCAGCAGGATGCGGCGGGCCTCGCTGAGCTCGGCCAGCCGCTGTGCCGCCTCGCCCCGGTCGCCGCCGTGGTCGGGGTGGGCGACCCGCACGAGGTCGCGGAACCGGCGCTGGATGGCGCGCCGGCCCGGCTGCCGTGCGCCGTCGCCGAGGCCGAGCACGCCGAGGGCCCAGGCCACCGGGTCGCGGTAGGCCTCGGCGCTCCACGTCTGGTGCCGCGTCAGGCCGGACAGGTGGGCGACCAGCTCGCCGTCGATCGACCCGGACCAGCGCATGGCCTTGCGGATCGCCTCCATGACCCTGCTCCGCGGCCCGAACGGCAGGTCGCCCGCGGCGTACACGGCGGCGAGGATGTGGTGTGCGGGGGCGCCCTTGTCGTCGATCTCGAAGCGCAGCTCCTCGCCGTCGCCGCGGAGGCAGTGGAAGCTGCGCTGGAGCCCCACGCGATCGGTCTGCAGGCGGTGGCGCAGGCGCGGTTGCGGGATGCGGTAGCCGGCCTCCAACTGGCGCGTGAGCCGGTCGAGGTCGTCGAACATGTCGGGGTCGAGCGTGGGCATGTGGGCCGCGACGATGCCCCCGAGCAGCACGCCGCCGAAGCCGGGCGCCGGTGTCACCGGCAGGTCGCGCGCCCCCAGGGCCACCCGTCGGGTCGGCGCGATCGGCCGCGAGTGGAACACCTCCAACTCGGCCAGGATCACGGCGGCAGCCTACTGGCCGCGGCGCGGCGCGATGGTGCTCAGACGTACGGTCGGAGCGCCGTGCGGAGGTCGCGGGCCTCCTCCATGACGGCATCCTCGTCGACCGTGTCCTCGGT
This sequence comes from Acidimicrobiales bacterium, assembly GCA_035693765.1. Classification (GTDB taxonomy): domain Bacteria; phylum Actinomycetota; class Acidimicrobiia; order Acidimicrobiales; family VFJN01; genus ZC4RG19. The sequence goes on along the minus strand of DASSGC010000272.1, from coordinate 25,261 downwards.
CAGCAGGTCGGCCAGCGAGCTGACCCGCTCGCACAGCCGCGTCCAGTCGCCGGGCGGCAGGCCGTACGGCGGCGAGCACGCATCGAGCGACTTGGCCATCTCCAGCATCGTGAGGCTGCCGTCGTTGTCGTCGCCCCCGTGCTGGAGGCGGTCGGCCGCGACGAAGATCTCCCCGAGCGTGTCGGCCCCGGCGGTGCCGGTGTCGGTCTGGGGGTCCAGCTCGTCGGGGTTGCTGACCCGCTCGAAGAGGTCGTCGGTGGCCTCCTCGTCCTCGGCGTAGACGTACAGCTCGTCGCCGTCCCACGCGTAGGCGATCGCCGCCCCCGTCAACTCGTCGACCAGGGCCGCCACCTGGACCTCGTCCCACTCGGACAGGTCGTACGCGACCTGGTCGCGGGAGCCGTCGAGCTGTGGCTCGGCCTCGCCCTCCACCAGGTCGAGGATGTTCTCGGTCGGCGCCTCGTCGACCGCCGCGACCGACAGCGAGGTGCCCTCCCAGGCGTGCGGGATCGCGGCCGCGCGCAGCCGGTCGCCGACGGCCTGGCGTTCGATCTCGCTCCAGTCGTCCAGGTCGAAGACGACCTCGTCGTCGTCACGCGGCGTGTCGTCGTCACGCGGCGTGTCGCCGTCCACGTCGGCGTCCGCCGCGACGGCGTCGACCGGCTCGTCCGTGGGCTCGAGGTCGTCCGGCTCGCCCGGGAGGCCCGAGATCGTGATCCCGAGGCCGTCGTCCTCGCCCTGCTGGAACGGATCGGAAAGCTGTCCCACGGGAGGACATCTAACCAGGCCGACTATCTTCCCCGCATGACCGAGAAGCAACGCCCTGATCGCAACCTCGCCATGGAGCTCGTGCGGGTGACCGAAGCGGCGGCGTTGGCAGGCTCGAGATGGATGGGCCGCGGCGACAAGAACGGCGCCGACGGGGCCGCCGTCGACGCCATGCGCATCGTGCTCGAGAGCGTGCCGATGGACGGCATCGTCGTCATCGGCGAGGGCGAGAAGGACGAGGCGCCCATGCTCTACAACGGCGAGCGGGTCGGCGACGGCAGCCCGACGCTCACCGACGTGGCCGTCGACCCGATCGACGGCACGACCCTGACCGCTCTCGGCCGGGGCAACGCCCTGGCGGTCATCGCCGTGTCCGAGCGGGGCACGATGTTCGACCCGGGCCCGTGCGTGTACATGGAGAAGATCGCGGTGGGCCCCGAGGGCGTGGGCACCATCGACATCACCCGCTCCGCCGCCGAGAACATCGAGTCGCTCGCCGAGGCCAAGGGCACCAGCGCCCGCGACATCACCGCCGTCATCCTCGACCGCGACCGGCACGCCGACCTGATCGCCGAGGTGCGGGCCACGGGCGCCCGCATCCGCCTCATCCCCGACGGCGACGTCGCCGGCGCCATCTCGACGGCCTGGACCGAGTCGGGCGCCGACATCCTGCTGGGCATCGGCGGCACGCCCGAGGGTGTGATCAGCGCGGCCGCGCTGAAGTGCATGGGCGGCGAGCTCCAGGGCCGGCTGTGGCCCCGCAACGACGGCGAGCGCCAGGCCGCGGTCGACGCCGGCTACGACCTGACCCGGGTGCTCACGACCGACGACCTGGTGGGCGGGGACAACTGCTTCTTCGCCGCCACGGGCATCACCGACGGCGAGCTGCTCAAGGGCGTCCGCTTCTCGCGCCGGGGCGCCTCGACGCAGTCGCTGGTCATGCGGTCGAAGTCCGGCACGGTGCGGCTGGTCAACGCCCAGCACCAGCTCACCAAGCTGGCCGGCTTCTCGTCGATCGACTTCGCCTGAGGGCGCACCGCCCGGCCGAGCTACATCCGCCGGGCGGTGCGGGCCGCGAGCGCGCGCCGGAGGCTGCGCGGCACCGGGCTGACCACCGCCACGGCCACCTTGTACAGCAGCCCGGGGACGCACCAGGGCTTCCCGGCCCGGGCGGCGTCGAGGGTCTGGGCCGCCACGTCGTCGGCCGACATCCAGGCCACGTCCGGGATCTTGCGGCCGCCGATGCCCGCCCGCTCCTGGAACTCGGTGTGGGTGAAGCCGGGCAGCACCGTCGTCAGCGTGACCCCCGAGCCGGTGAGCTCCGCCGCCACGGCCTCGCCGAAGCTGGCCAGGAACGCCTTGGTCGCCCCGTAGGTCGCGTTCCCGGGTCGGGGCTGGAGCCCGGCCACCGACGACACGTTGACGATGGCGCCCCGGCCCCGGGCGAGCATCCCGCCCAGCGCCGCGTGGGTGAGGCGGACGACGGCGGTGACGTTGACCGCGACCTCGCGCTCCTCGCCGTCGACGTCGAGCCCGGCGAAGTCGCCGTACGTGCCGAAGCCCGCGTTGTTCACCACCAGATCGACGGGGCGCGCCGCGTCGGCCAGGCGCTTCTCGACGGCGGCGAGCTGGGCCCCGTCGGCCAGGTCGGCCACCAGCACCTCGACGTCGACCCCGGTGGCGGCGGTCAGCTCGCCGGCCAGCGTCTCGAGGCGTTGACGGTCGCGGGCCACGACCACCAGGTCGGTTCCCTCGCCGGCCAGACGACGGGCGAGGGCGGTGCCGATGCCGGACGAGGCCCCGGTGACGAGCGCGGTGCTCCAGGTGGCGGGCATCCGCCGAGCGTAGATCGCAGTCGCCACCCGGCGGCGCCCGGCCCCGGTCAGGTGCGCCACCCGGCGGCGCCCGGCCGCGGTCAGGTGCCCGGCGACACCCGGATGCGCCCGCTGGCCTCGCCCCGCCGCACCCGCACGGCGAGCTGGCCGTTGGCCAGCGAGGCCTCGACCCCGCCACCGAACCCGTCGGGCAGGTCGAGCTCCCGCTCGTAGCCGCCGTAGTCCCACTCGTGGACCAGGTACTCACGCGGCGCCGCGCTGCGGAGGTTTGCGGTGATGCGGAGGCAACCCGGGAGGAGGTCGATGGCCACGTCGCTCGGCTGCACGGCCGGGAGCGGCGCCACCACCACCAGGGCGTCGCCCGTCTCGTAGACGTTCACCGGCACCAGTTGCGGACGCATGAGCTGCTCGGTCGACGCCGTCGCCGCGGTGACCCGTGCATGCTTCGACTGCTCGGTCTGGTCGGTCGCCATGGGGGTGACGCGACCCCCGACCCGACGCGGTCATTCCGTCACAGGACGCGGCAGCGCACCGGCGCGCCGCGGGCGACGGCACCCACCAGCGCCGGGGACACCGCCCAGGCGGGTGCCCCCTCCCAACCGGCGCCGGAGAGCAGGGCGTCACCCTCCGGCGAGCAGAACGCGGCCAGCGCCGCGGTCGCCCCCCGCGCCCGGCCGAGCGACTCGATGGCGGCGACGACGTGGCGGCCCACGCCGGTGCGCCGGTCGCCGGGCGCCACCACCAGCGCGTCGACCTCGAGCCGGTCGGCGACGAAGCCGCCGTGGGCGACGCCGACGACGGCGCCGTCCCGCCGGGCGGTGACGGCCCACGGTGCCGGCCGAGGCCCGCCGGCCTCGATGTCCGCGCCGGCCAGGAGGCGCCCGGCAACGGGGTCGACCAGGGCGGACACCGTGAGCTCCAGGGCCAGGCCGCCCCGCCCGACCACGGCCGGTGGGCCGAAGGGTGCGTCGGCGACCGGCGACCACACCCCGTCCGGGCCCTGGGCGAGGAGGTGGACACGATCGACGGTGACCTCGGCGGACATGTCCACCAGGGCCGCCAGCGTCGCGGCGATGCGGTCGGGCGCCATCTCCTCGGACAGCGTGGCGTGCGGGACGAACGGGTGGGTGAGGGGCCGCGCCAGGGGCGGCACGAACACCCGGTCGCGCAGCGCGGTCAACGCGTCGAGGTCACCCCCGACGGCCAGGTAGACCACCGGGGTCGCCGGGTGGAACGTCGCCGCCGGGCCGAGGTGCAACGCGAACGGCGCCGACGCGGCGGCGGCCGACCGCAGCGCCTCGAGCGCCTCGGGCAGGCGCGTGTCCGGCACGTTCACCGGCGGGACCAGCGTCAGGTGCGGCCGGATGCGGCGCAGCGAGCCGTCGCCCAGGGCGCGGCGGAGGCCGTCGATCTCGGCTGCGACGGCATCGGGCAGCAGCACGACCACGCCGAGGCGACGGCGGCTCACGGGCAGGTGGAGGTGGGCTCCGTGCCGCCGAAGCGGCCTTCGAGCCAGGCGACCGCGTCCTGGTAGGCGCCCGGCGCCGCGGCGCCGTGACCCTGGCCCAGCTCGTAGACCCGGCGCTCGACCACCTGGCCCTCGCCGCACATCCGCTGGTAGAGCAGATCGACCAGCGCGTTCGGCACCACGTCGTCGGCGGCGCTGTTGACGAGCAGGATCGGCGCCTCGGTCGCCACCGTCCCCGGGTTGTTCTCCGCGGCCAGCGTCGCCCACGGTTCGGCCTGGGGCCCGCCGGGCTGGAACAGGGTCGAGGAATCGCGGCCCGCGAACGCACCGAGGACCTGCGCGGTGCAGCCCTGGTCGACCGTGTCGAGCGCCGCCTCGCCCTCGGGGGTGAGGAGCGCCGAGAGCGGCGCGTCGGGGTAAGCCGCGTGGAGGCCGGCCACCATCATGTACACGAACCCCGCCACGCCCCGGGACGCGCCGGCGCCCAGGATGAGCGGGAGCTCGGTGGCGGGGGCCCCGGCCGCGGTGCCGACCAGGTCGAGGTCGGGCGCCCACTCGGCGGCGAGCTCGCCCGCCCACAGCGCACCGTGGCCGCCCTGGGAGTAGCCGAAGATGCCGAGCGCCGTGCCCGCGTCGGCGTCGGGGAGCTGGCGGGCGGCCAGGGCGGCGTCGAGCACGCTCCGGCCCTCGCTCTCGCCCACCAGGTACGGGTGGCGTCCCGGCGTGCCCATGCCCTCGTAGTCGGTGTTCGCCACGATGTAGCCCTGCTGCGTGAACAGCCCGAGGCCCAGCGAGCCGGCGCCCCCGCTGTTCCTGGACGGGGCGCACTCGTCCGCGATGCCGGTGGTGCCATGCGCCAGCGACACGATCGGACGCCCGCCGTCGGGCGCCGGCGTGTCGGGCACCGACACCGTGCCGGTGACCGCGATCGGATCGCCGGGGACGCTCTCGGACAGGTACATCACCAGGTAGGACGTGGCGCCGTCGACCGCGAGGTCCGGGTGCGGCCGGTAGCGGATCAGGGTGCCGTGCTCGCCCTCGGGCAGCGGGTCGGGCACGGCGTAGAAGTCGGCGCCGGTGAACGTTTCCAGGCTGGTGGTGGCCTCGGCCTCGGCGGCGGCCTCCGGCTTGCCGGCGCCTCCGCTGCTCTCGGCGCCGTCCGAGCATCCGGCGAGCAGGGCCACGGTGACGGCGGCGGCAGCCAGCACGCCCGGCGAGGGTCGCATGGCGCGAGTGTGCCGCACCCGTGTGACCGGTCGCACGTCACTGCCCCGTCCCGCCCGCAGGCCGCCCCTCCTGGAACGCGGCGCCCAGCGGGGCGAGCTCGTTGTACGTCACCTCCACCTCGTCGGGGAGGCTGGACTCGTAGGCCCGCAGGTCGGCCATCAGCGGCACGACCTCGCCGGGCACCGTGGCCCAGAAGCGGGTGACGGGGAAGTGGGCGTCGGGCGAGCGCCAGTCGGCGACCGGGATCCAGTCCGCGGGCGTGTCACCGGCGAGCGTGAAGGCGTACGTCACGGCCACCCGGAAGCCCCGGCGCCGCTGCAGCTCGTGCCAGAACGCGGCGTCCTTGCGGCCCGCCATCCGTGCGGTCAGCACCTCGTGGTCGCCGAGGCCGTACACGTCGGTGAGCGGCCCGTCGTGGTAGAGGCCGATGTAGCCCAGCTCCCCGACCGCGATCGGGTCGTGCCGGTAGGCGCCGCGCAGGAACTGTGCGACCTGGTAACGCTGCTCCCAGGTGACCTCGGCCTGCCGCGGGGCGTTCACGGTGGCCCTCGCCTGCCCGGCCGCCAGCGGCACCGCCGCCAGCAGGAGCACGGCCGCCGGCAGGCGGCGCCAGCGGGGGGAGCGGTGTCCGAGCGCGGCGTGGACGCCCGGGAGCGCCCGGAGCGCGGTCCATGCCCCGAGGCCGTAGAGGTAGGCCTGGTACCGGTACGACGCGTCGACGGCACCCAGCTCGACGTGGAGGAGCACCGCCACCAGGGTCACGACCGCCGGGAAGAACGCCGGGAAGAACGCCGGGCGCAGCGTGGGCCCCGCGGCGGCCGGCCCGCGGCGCGACCGTGCCAGCACGGCGGCGACGACGACGGCCGCCACCACCGCCAGGGTGGCCAGCCAGGGATCGGACCACAGGCGCTCGACGGCCGCCGCCGGCGACCGGCGGGTGTCGCCCCGGTCGCCGAGGCTCTTCAACACCACCGAGTTCGGCAGGATCTCCTGGCCGAAGGCGAGGTTCACCAGGCCGAGGGCCAGCAAGGCCCCGGCGACCGTGGCGCCGAGCCCGGCCACGGCCCGCCACCGCCGGGCGCGGGACGCAGGCGCTGCGGAGGGATCCCGCCCGCCGGGAAGGCCGACCGCGAGCAGCCCGACGCCCAACCCGACCGCGACGAACGCCGACTCGCCCCGCGTCGCCGCCGCCAGCGCCAGCAGCGCGAACGGCGCGACGGCCGGCCACCGTGCCGGCCGGGCGGCCCCGTCGCCGCCGCCGGCGGGCCGGACCCAGCGGGCCTCCACCGCAAGCGCTGCCGCCAGCACCACGGCCATGTGCAACGTGTGCTCCATGCCCATCAGCGTCAGGGCGGGGAGGTAGAGCAGCACCACGACCAGGGTGACCAGCGCCACGGGGGCGGCGGCGCCGAAGCGCGGCCGGTCGGCGCCGGGCGGCGGTCCCAGCGCCCCCAGGTCGTCGCGGAGCAGCCGGATGACCCACAGCCCGGCCAGGACGTTGAGCGCCACCGGCACCAGCTCGCCGGCGGCGCCGCGCACCAGCCACTGGGTGGGGGCGAGGATCAGGGTCCACAGGGGCGACGACGACGCCGCCTGGTACTGCCCGGCCACCACGCCCCAGGTGCCGTCGTGGACGAAGCGGCGGGCCACCGTCAGGTGGATCGCCGGATCGTCGAGCGGGTAGGTGAACGTGCCCCCCGTCAGCACGACGACGGCCCCGACCAGGACCGCGCCGGTGACGGCGAGGGTCACCCAGGCCAGCCGGGTCGCCGCCCGACCGGACACCCGGTCCCCCCCGGCCGCGAGCACCGCGCCAGCCTAGGGGACGGTCAGTGCCCCGGGGTCATGCTCCCGGCGGCCGCGAGGCGGACGTGGGCCCGGCGGGCCGCGCCCTCGGCCTCGGCGTCGTGGTTGTGCCGCATGCGCTCCTCGGCCTTGTCCTGCGCCTTGCGGGCCCGCTCGACGTCGATCTGGCTGCCCAGCTCGGCGACGTCGGACAGCACCGTCACGGTGTCGTTGGACACCTCGACGAACCCGCCGTGCACGGCCACCAGCTCGTCACCGGTACCGGAGCGCACGGTCAGCGTGGCGATCTCGAGCGCGCCCACGAACGGCGCGTGGCCCGGCAGGAAGGCGATGTCGCCGCCGCCCACCGTGCGGGCGATCACCATGTCGGCCTCGCCCGAGTAGAGGATGCGCTCGGGCGACACCAGCTCGACCTGGAGGGGCATGGCGATCCCCGCCTATTCCCCGGCGGTCGAGCGGAGCTGCTCGGCCTTGCGGCGGGCGTCGTCGGCGCCGCCCACGTTGAGGAAGGCCTGCTCGGGCAGGTCGTCGAGGTCGCCGTTCACGAGGGCCTCGAACGACGCCACGGTCTCCTCGACGGGGGTGAACACGCCGGGCAGGCCGGTGAAGGTCTCGGCCACGAACATGGGCTGCGACAGGAAGCGCTGGATCTTGCGGGCCCGGGCCACCGTCACCTTGTCCTCCTCCGACAGCTCGTCGAGGCCGAGGATGGCGATGATGTCCTGCAGCTCCTTGTAGCGCTGGAGGATCTCCTGCACCCGCCGGGCCACGGCGTAGTGCCGCTCGCCCACCACGTCGGGCTGGAGGATGGTGGACGTCGAGGCCAGCGGGTCGACCGCCGGGTAGATGCCGAGCGCTGCGATGTCGCGGGACAGCTCGGTGGTGGCGTCGAGGTGGGTGAAGGTGGTGAACGGCGCCGGGTCGGTGTAGTCGTCGGCGGGCACGTACACGGCCTGCAGCGAGGTGATCGACCGGCCCCGGGTGGAGGTGATGCGCTCCTGCAGCTCGCCCATCTCGTCGGCCAGGGTGGGCTGGTAGCCCACGGCCGAGGGCATGCGGCCGAGCAGCGTCGACACCTCGGAGCCCGCCTGCACGAAGCGGAAGATGTTGTCGACGAACAGGAGCACGTCCTGGCCCTTGGCGTCGCGGAAGTACTCGGCGATCGTCAGGGCGGCGAGGGCGACCCGCAGGCGGACGCCCGGCGGCTCGTCCATCTGGCCGAAGACCAGGGCCGCCTTGTCGAGCACGCCCGACTCCTGCATCTCGAGGAAGAGGTCGGTGCCCTCCCGGGTGCGCTCGCCGACACCGGCGAACACCGACACGCCGCCGAACTCCTGGGCGACCCGGCGGATCATCTCCTGGATGAGCACGGTCTTGCCGACGCCCGCACCGCCGAACAGGCCGATCTTGCCGCCCCGCAGGTAGGGGGTGAGCAGGTCGATGACCTTGATGCCGGTCTCGAACACCTCTTTCTTGGGCTCGAGGGTGTCGAAGGCGGGCGCTTGGCGGTGGATGTCCCAGTAGGCGTCGATCTTGCTGGCATCCAGCTCGGGGACGTCGAGCGGCTGGCCGATCACGTTGGTCACGTGGCCGAGCACGCCGTCCCCCACGGGCATGGTGAGGCCGGTGCCCAGGTTGCGGACCTCGGTGCCCCGGGTCAGGCCGTCGGTCGGCTTGAGGCAGATGGCCCGCACCCGCGACTCGCCGATCTGCTGAGCCACCTCGGCCCGCACGGCGATGCCCTCACCGTCGACGGTGACCGTGAACTCGAGGGCGGTGTTGATGGCGGGCACGGCGTCGGGCGGGAACTCGACGTCGATGACCGGGCCGGCGATGGCGACGACGCGGCCGTGCTTGACGGGCTCGGTGCCGGTGCCGGTGCTGATGTCGGTGACGGTCATTTCCGGGGCTCCTCTGGCTCAGGAGAGCGTGCGGTTGAGGCTGTCGGTCAGGACGTCGGCCGACATGAGGACGTGGTCGACGAGCAGGTCGCCCTTGGCGGTCTGGGCGGCCCGCATGGCTTCGGCGCCGCCCACGATCTCCATGATCTCGGTCGTGATGGCGTCCTGGCGGGCCCGGTTCATGGCCCGGCTGTACTTGGTGATGAGCTCTTCGGCGTTGTCGGTGGCCGACTTCATGGCCCGCTGCTGGGCGGCGAAGAACGATGCCGAGCCCTCCAGCAGAGCGGCGTAGAGCCGGGCTTCGGCGTAGCGCGGCAGCAACCGGTCGAGGATCTCCTGCGGGTTCGGCTCGAACTCGTAGTCGGCCGCCGGGCCCTCCGTCGCCGCCGCCAGCATCGACGCGTCGAGGGGCACGAACCGCTTGATGGCCACCCGCTGGGTCGCCGCCGACAGGAACTGGGTGTAGGCCAGCTCGACCAGGTCGTACTCGCCGCGCTCGAAGCGGGTGGTGACGTAGTCGGCGATGAGCCGGGCGTCCTCGTAGGTGGGCGTGTCGGACACGCCCAGGTAGGCCTGGTCGATCTCCCACCCGCGGAAGCGGAAGTAGGTCATCGCCTTCTTCCCGACCGTGATCAGCCGGGTCTGGCGGCCCTCGGCCCGCTGGCGTTGCATCGAGCGCTCGGCGGCCCGGATGACCGAGCTGTTGTAGGCGCCCGACAGGCCCCGGTCGGCCGCGACGACCACGTAGGCGACGGTGTTCACCTCGTCGCGCTCGGCGAGCAGGGGCGAGCCCCCGCCGGCGCCCGCCGCGGCCAGGTTGCGGATGACCTCGGTGATGCGCTCGCTGTAGGGGCGAGCGGCGGCCACCCGCTGCTGGGCCTTGAGGATGCGGCTGGCCGCGATGAGCTCCATCGCCTTCGTGATCTTCTTCGTGGACTGGACCGACTTGATCTGCCGGCGCAGCGCACGTTCCTTGCCGCCGGGCACCGGCTACTCCTCGGCGTCCGTCGGGGCGCTGTCGGCGGGTGCCTGGCTTCCGGCCGCATCGGCGGCCTGCTCCCACGAGAACTGCTCGGCGAAGCCCTCGAGCGCGGTCTCGAAGGCCGGTACGTCGGCGATGTCGCCCCCGGTGCGGATGCCGTCGAGGATGTCGCCGTGCCGGGTCCGGAACCAGGCCAGCAGCTCGGACTCGAACCGGCGCACCTGGTCGACCGGCACCGGGTCGAGGTAGCCGTTCGTGCCCGCGTACAGCGACACGACCTGCTCCTCGACCGGCATCGGGCTGTTGAGCGGCTGCTTGAGCAGCTCGACCAGGCGGTAGCCGCGGTCGAGCTGGGCCTGCGACACCTTGTCGAGCTCCGACCCGAAGGCGGCGAAGGACTCGAGCTCGCGGAACTGCGACAGGTCGCCCTTGAGCGTGCCCACGGCCTTCTTCATGGCCTTGATCTGGGCCGCGCCGCCCACCCGGGACACCGACTGGCCGGTGTCGAAGGCGGGTCGGACACCCGACTTGAACAGGTCGTCCTGCAGGTAGATCTGGCCGTCGGTGATCGAGATCACGTTGGTGGGGATGTAGGCCGAGATGTCGCCGGCCTTGGTCTCGATCACGGGCAGGGCGGTCAGCGAGCCGGCGCCGTTCTCGTCGGACAGCTTGGCCGCCCGCTCCAGCAGGCGGCTGTGCAGGTAGAACACGTCGCCGGGGTAGGCCTCGCGGCCCGGCGGCCGGCGCAGCAGCAGCGAGATCTGCCGGTAGGCCTCGGCCTGCTTGGACAGGTCGTCGTACACGACCAGGGCGTGATCGCCGTTCTCCATCCAGTGCTGGCCCATGGCGCAGCCGGCGTAGGGGGCGAGGTACTTGAACGGCGAGGGGTCGGAGGCGCCGGCCACCACCACCACCGTGTACTCCAGGGCGCCGTGCTCGGCGAGCGTCGACACGGTGTTGGCCACCGTGGACTCCTTCTGGCCGATCGCCACGTAGATGCACTTCACGCCCAGGCCGCGCTGGTTGATGATCGTGTCGATGGCGATCGTCGTCTTGCCGGTCTTGCGGTCGCCGATGATCAGCTCGCGCTGACCCCGGCCGACCGGGGTCATGGCGTCGATCGCCTTGATGCCGGTCTGCAGCGGCTCGTGCACGGGCTTGCGGCCCATGATGCCGGGCGCCTGGATCTCCATGCGGCGGTCCTTGACGCCGACCAGCGGGCCCTTGCCGTCGACCGGGTTGCCGAGGCCGTCGACCACCCGGCCGAGCAGGCCGTCGCCCACGGGCACCGACAGGATGCGGCCGGTGGCCTTGACCGACTGGCCCTCCCTGACCTCGGCGGCGTCGCCGAGCACGACAGAGCCGATCGACTCCTCGTCGAGGTTGAGGGCGAGCCCCACGGCACCGCTCTCGAACTCGAGCAACTCGTTGACGGCCGCGCCGGGCAGGCCGCCGACGGTGGCGATGCCGTCGCCGACCTCGGTGACCCGGCCGACCTGCGCGGTCTCGACGCCGGGCTTCCAGTCGTCGAGGTTCTTGTGCAGCGCGGCGGCGATGTCAGCGGTGTTGATGGTCAGTTCTGCCATCGTGATTCCTCAGGGTCTCGTGTCTCAGAAGGCGTTCTTGAGCTGGTCGAGCCGGCTGCGGACCGACCCGTCGATGACCGTGTCCCCGACCTGGGCGACGATGCCGCCCAGGACCGTCGGGTCGACCACGACCTTGACCTCGACCTGCTTGCCGGTGGCGTCACCCAGCGCCTCGGCCAGCCGCTTGCGCTGGTCGTCGTTGAGCGGGATCGCCGAGCGGACCTCGGCGACCTCCTTGTTGGCCTCCGCGGCGCTCATGTCGACGAGCTGGCGGATGATGGCCGGCAGGTCGCGCGCCCGGCCCGTGCCCACCACCATCGACACCAGGGCCACCGTCGTGGCCGACGCCCGCCCGCCGAGCAGGTCCTCGACGATCTGCTGGCGGCGGCTGGCGGGGCTGCTCGCATCGGTGAGCGCGTCGCGCAGCTCGTCGTTGCCCTGCAGTGTCTGGCTGAAGCGGAACAGCTCGTCCTCGACCTCGCCCAGGGTGCCCTCGGCGCGGGCGATCGAGAAGAGGGCCTCGGCGTAGGCGAGCGTGCGGTCGTCTGCCATCTCGGGGTCGCTCCTGATGAGCGGTGGTGACCCGGCGCCCTAGGAGCGCTGGGCCGCCACCTGGTTGATGTAGTCCTCGACGAGCTGGGTCTGGGTCGCCGTGTCGAGGTTGCGCTGCACCACGGTCTCCGCGGCGCCGATCGCCAGGGCGGCGACCTCGCTGCGCAGGTCGCTCATGGCCTGGGCCTTGGCCGAGTCGATGTCGGCGACGGCCCGGGTGCGCAGCTCGGCCAGCTCGGCCTGGAGGCGGGCCTCCTGGTCGCGCTTGATCTGGTCGGCGGCCTGGCGGGCCTCCTCGAGGATGCGCCCGGCCTCGGACTGGGCGTCGTTGAGCTGGGCCCGGTATTCGGCCAGCACGGACCCGGCCTGGGACTTCTGGTCCTCGGCGGCCTGCAGGTCGCTGCGGATCTTCTCGGTGCGGTCGTTCATGGCCTGGCGCATCTGCGGGAGGCCGAACTTGGCGATGAAGAAGAACACGACGATGAAGCCGATGGCGCCCCAGATGATCTCGTTGGTCTCGGGGAGCAGCGGGTTGGGCGCTTCCTGGCAGTCGTCGATCTTCTTGCCCTCTTCGAGGAGCTTGATGCACTCCTCCTCGGTGTGGCCGATCTCGGTCTGGTCGCCGCCCTCCTGGGCGGGCCGGGCGCTCGCCGGGCTGGCGAACACCACCACGAGGCCCATGGCGAGCGCTGCCAGCAGCAGCTTCTTGCGTCGCATGACGGGAGCCTCCTCGCTCACTGGGCCAGGAAGAAGACCACGAAGCCGATCAGCGCCAGCGCCTCGACGAAGGCGATGCCGAGGAACATCGTGGTGCGGACCATGCCGGCCGCCTCGGGCTGGCGGGCCATGGCCTGCACGGACTGGCCGACCAGGTAGCCGATGCCGATGCCCGGCCCGATGGCGCCGAGGCCGTAGGTCAGGGCGGCGAGACCCTTGTTGTCGATGCCGCCGGCGGCCGCCTGGGCCAGGATGGACAGGTTGGCAAGCATTGGTCGCTTTCCTTCTCCTGATGTGACTGGTCGGAGCTTCTAGAGAACGGGTGGGTCTGACGGCCGGTTGGCCGGATCAGTGCTCATGGCTCACGGCGGCACCGATGTAGACGCCGGCGAGCAGGGTGAACACGTAGGCCTGGAGGAACGAGACCAGGATCTCGAAGGCGGTGAAGAAGATCACGGCGATCACCGGCAGCGGCAGGAAGATGACGTTCCACTTCATCAGCCACAGGCCGGACGAGAGGATGGCGAACGTGACCAGCAGGATGTGGCCGGCCAGCAGGTTGGCGAAGAGACGGACCGTGTGGCTGAACGGCTGCACCAGGAACTTCGAGATGAACTCGATCGGCACGACCAGCAGCAGCAGCAGGGTCGGCACGCCCGGCGGTACCAGCGCGTGCTTGAGGTAGCCGACGGGGCCGTGCTCCCTGAACCCCGAGCCGTGGTACAGCACGTAGGTCAGCAGGGCCAGGAACATCGGCAGGGCGATGCGGGCGGTCGCCGGCATCTGGATCAGCGGGACGATCTCGAAGATGTTGCAGAAGAAGATGAAGAAGAACAGCGAGAGGAAGTACGGCGTCCAGCGCAGGCCGTCGGTGCCCATGGTGGGCAGCGCGATCTGGTTGTCGATGAACTCGACCGACATCTCGGCGAAGTTCTGGGCGCCGGTCGGCACCATCTGCTTCTTGTTGCCGAGGATGAAGATCAGCATCGTGAGCCCCACGGCGAAGCCGTAGATGAGGACGACCTTGTTGATGCCGAGGGTGTCGCCGCCGATGAACTCGGGCCAGTTGACGATGTGGCTGAGGGGCGGGAACTCGAGGCCGATGATCACCGGGACGCTGACTCCTTGCGGGCACCGGGCTTGAGGCCCGGGAAGGCGAGCGAAGCGGACACGTAGCGGAGCTCCCACAGCAGGAGCCCGAGATGGGTCACGACGAGCGTGAGGCCGAGCGGCAGGGGCTCCACCCAGGCGGCGTCCTTGACGGCCCACACGGCGAGACCGATGAGCGCCAGGCGGACGAGGTAGCCGAACAGGGCGGCGCCCATGAGCAGGCCGTAGCTGACGCGGGCGGCGGCGCCGAGCACCCAGGCCGCGAGCAGGAAGTTGGCCGCCACGATGACCGCGGCGTAGGTGGCCGACAGGGCGCCGTCGACGCCCCACACCAGGCCGGCGAGGAGCACGACCACCGGCACGGCCGGCAGGGCCCGGCGGACCATGTCGGCGGCCACCTGGCGCTCGGGCGCCGGGCCGAGGTCGCGGGCGACGAAGACGTCGCTCACGGCGTTCCTCCGGTGGGCTTCGGCCGGGCCCCGGGCACCTTGGCCTCCTCGAGCTTCATCTCGCGGTCGTAGCCGAGCCAGAGCTTGGCGAAGATGCCGCAGACGCCGAACGTGGCGAGGCCGAGGGTGAAGCCGGGGCGGGTACCGAGCCAGCCGTCGACGAGGGCACCGGCGAAGCCGAGGAGGACGGGGGTGACCACGATCTCGACGGCTCGGGTGAACCCGTCGCTGAACCCCCTGTTGATCTTCCGCCTCGTTGCGAGATCGAACACCGGCTACCCCGTAATCGCTTGGCGGACCACCCGGCCACCTGAGCTTGTGAACTGTTTCTCAATCTACAACATCGCGTCGACGCCCCTGCAAATCGCGGTCCGGGCCGACGGCGCGGCAGGTTAGCAACCCCGCGAGTCAGACTTCCCAACCGGCAAAACCCGAGGATCAGCGACCGGGTGCCGGCGTGTACGGATCGTGCGGCGCCGGCGGGGGCCACGGGGGGTTCCCGTTCGCCGGCACCGGCGCGGCGTCCACCGCGGCGGGGCGCTCGGCCCCTGCCCCGCGCGTGTCGCCGGCGTCGCCCGCGCCGTTGCCGGCACGATCGTGCCAACCGGCACCCCGGAGGGTGTAGACGACGAGGACGAGGCCCGCGAGGCCCAACGGGATCAGCGGCGCGCTGTCGCCCGTGTACACCGGGGCGAGCACCGCCCCCGACAGCAGGGCGGTCCACGCCCACAGGATGAGCACCGCCCGCCGCTGGCCGTGCCCCAGCCGCATGAGCCGGTGGTGCAGGTGGCCCTTGTCGGCGATGGTGAGGCCCGCCCGTCCCTTGGCCCGCCGCAGCAGCGCCCAGACCGTGTCGATGATCGGCACACCCAGGATGACGAGGGGCAGGAACAGCGGGGCGAAGAAGAAGAACGTCTGCCCCCGCACCTCGGCGTCGGTGTTGCCACCGATGGCGATGGTCGACGCCGCCATGAGCAGGCCCAGGCTGAGGGCGCCGGCGTCGCCCATGAAGATCCTGGCCGGGTGGAAGTTCCACGGCAGGTAGCCGAGGCAGGCCCCGACCACGCAGGCGGCGATCAGGGCGCCGATGTTGTCGTCGCTGATGATCGAGCCCCGGTTGTCGAGGTGCTCGGCGAACATCAGGATCGCCCCGGCGCCGATGCCCACCACGCCGGCGGCCAGGCCGTCGAGCCCGTCGATCAGGTTCACGGCCTGGGCCATGCCCACCACCCACAGCACGGTGATGAGCGTGGCCAGGTCGGGTGGCAGCGCCACCAGGCCCAGGAACGGGATGCGGAAGAACAGGATCGACACGCCCGAGATGGCGAGGATGCTGCCGGCCAGCACCGACCCCGCGGTCTTGGCCGGGGCCGACACCTCCCGCAGGTCGTCGAGCTGGCCGACCGCGTAGATCGTCACCGTGGCCAGCACCACGCCGAGCGGCGGGGCGATGGTGCGGAACACGGGGGTGAACTCGCCGGTGAGCCAGGCGACACCGAACCCGACGAGGACCCCGGCCACGATGCCGGCGCCGCCCAGGATGGCGGTCGGCCGGGTGTGGACCCGCCGGGCGTCGGGATGGACGATCGCCCCGAACCGGAACGACAACACCCGCAGCAGCGGCATCGACGCGAACGTCACGACGAACGCCGACCCGATGACCGCCAGGTAGCCGATCACCGGGTCAGCCCTCCGCCGTCAGCCCTCCGCCCCCGGCCCGCGGTCACACCGGGTACGGCGCGAACTTCGAGCAGAGGGCCATGACCTCGTCGCGCACGGCCGCCACCTCGGCCTCGTCGTCGCGGCCGACCAGGGTCCGGTGGATGAGCGCGGCGATCTGGGCCATCTCGGGCTCGCGCAGGCCCTGGGTGGTCACCGCGGGGGTGCCGATGCGGAGGCCGCTCGTGATGTACGGCGGCCGGGGGTCGTCGGGCACGGTGTTCTCGTTGAGGCTGATGCCGGCCCGGTCGAGTGCCAGCCGGGCCTTCTTGCCCGACAGGTCGGGGTCGAAGCTGCGCATGTCGACCAGCATGAGGTGGTTGTCGGTGCCGCCGGACACCAGGCGGAGGCCGTGCCCGGCCAACCCTTCGGCCAGCGCCGCGGCGTTGGCGACGATCTGGCGGGCGTAGTCGGCGAACTCGGGCTGTGCCGCCTCGTGGAACGCCACGGCCTTGGCCGCCACGACGTGGTCGAGCGGGCCGCCCTGGAGGCCGGGGAACACCGACTTGTCGATCTTCTCGCCCAGCTCGGCCCGGGCCAGGATGGCGCCGCCCCGGGGGCCCCGCAGCGTCTTGTGCGTGGTGAAGGTCACCACGTCGGCGTGCGGCACCGGGCTGGGATGGACGCCTCCCGCGATGAGCCCCGCGATGTGGGCCGCGTCGAACATGAACAGCGCACCCACCTCGTCGGCGATCTCGCGGAACGGGGCGGCGTCGATGAGGCGCGGGTAGGCGGTGGCGCCGGTCACGATCAGCTTGGGCCGATGCTCCCGGGCCAGGTCGCGCACCTGGTCGAGGTCGATGCGCTCGTCGCTCGGCGTGACGCCGTAGGACACGAAGTGGAACAACCGCCCGCTGGCGTTGACCGGCGACCCGTGGGTGAGGTGGCCGCCCTGGTCGAGCCGCAGCCCGAGCACCGTGTCGCCCGGCTCGAGCAGGGCGAAGTACACGGCCATGTTGGCGTTGGCGCCCGCGTGGGGCTGCACGTTCGCGTGCTCGGCGCCGAACAGCGTGCGCGCCCGGTCGCGGGCCAGGTCCTCGATCTCGTCGATGACCTCGTTGCCGCCGTAGTAGCGCTTGGCCGGGTAGCCCTCGCTGTACTTGTTGGTGAGCACGGAGCCCGTCGCCCGGAGCACGGCCGGCGAGGTGAAGTTCTCGCTGGCGATGAGCTGGAGGGTCGTGTTCTGGCGCTCGACCTCGCGGTCGATGAGGCCGAACAGGGCGTCGTCGGGGGTGGTGGGCCAGGGCATGGCGGATCCTAGGTGTTCTCGATCTCGTGGATGAGGGCGACGCGGCGTTCGTGGCGGCCCCCCTCGAAGGGGGTGCTGAGCCACAGCGTCATGATCTCGTCGGCGAGCGGGGCGGCGACGATGCGGGCGCCGATGGCCAGCACGTTGGCGTCGTTGTGCTCGCGGGACATACGTGCCGTGTACAGATCGTTGCACAGTGCGGCCCGGACGCCCCGCACCTTGTTGGCGGAGATCTGTTCGCCCTGCCCGGACCCGCCGAGCACGATGCCGCGGTCGACCTCGCCCTTGGCGACCGACCGCCCGACGTCCGCGCAGATCGGCGGGTAGTCGACCGAGCGGTCGCTGTCGGTGCCGAGGTCGACGACCTCGTGCCCGAGCGACCGGAGGGTCTCGGACAGGTGCACCTTCAGGGCGAACCCGGCGTGGTCAGATCCGATCGCGACGCGCACGTCAACTCCGTGTGTAGCCGGTGCAGGGGTCAGGGTAGGTCGCCGCGGGGGCCGGCCCGCCGATCAGCAGCCGCACGAGCCGGGTCAGCAGGTCTTCCAGCTCGTCCGCCGTGGCCTCGTAGACGGCGCGGGGGCGGCCGACGGGATCGGCGATGTCGTCCGTCGGGTCGTCGCCCACCAGGTCGAGGAGGCGCCGCCCCAGGCCCACCCGTGCCAGCCAGGCGGACGCCGACTCGCCGTCGCGCCGGGCCCCGGCCATCTCGCCCCGTCGCACCAGCTCCTTGAGGGTGAAGGTGCGTTCGGCGGGGCCGCCGAAGGTGACGCAGGCCTCCCGCACGTGGCTGCGGGTCATGCCGATGACGAGCGGCGTGGTCGTCGCCAGCTCGCCGGTGAGGGTCCGGCTCACGTGGCCGGAGATGTCCACGCCGCGGCCGGCGACGGTGGCGACGGCGTCGGCGGTCGCGGGCGCGCCCCCCGGGAGCAGGCCCGCCGACCCGACCTCGGCGGTGGCGCCCGATTCGGCCAGCAGCCGGCGGAGCAGACCCTCGGCCATGGGCGATCGGCACTGGTTGGCGGTGCAGACCAGGAGGATGTCGATGGCCGGATTGTAGAGGTGACCCTGCCTTCCTACAGTTGACCGCCCGGTCAAGGTTGAGGAGGCAGACGATGGCGCCAGGTCCGCGCACCCCCGTCCTCGTGGGCGTCGGCCAGTGGTCGAACCGCGTCGACCGCGGCGAGGCCGCGGTCGAGCCGGCCGACATGATGGCCGAGGTCCTGCGGCGGGCCGCGGCCGACAGCGGGGCGTCGACCGACCCGCTGGCCAAGGCCGACGCCATCCGGGTCGTGTCGCTGTTCTCCCGTCGCTACCGCAACGCCGCCCGGCTGGTGGCCGAACGCATCGGCGCCAGCCCCCGGGACGAGGCGCTGAGCCCGATCGGCGGCAACGAGCCCCAGGCGCTGGTCGCGCAGGCCTGCCGCGACATCGCCGAGGGCGACGCCGACACGGTGCTGATCTGCGGGGCCGAGGCGTGGCGCACGCGGTCGTCCACCGCCCGCGGCGACCTCGGCTGGACCGACCAGGACGGGTCGGTGCCGGCCGCCCGCCTCACCGGCCCCGAGGTCGAGCTCAACCACCCCGCCGAGATCGCCCGGGGCCTGTTCATGCCCACGCAGGTCTACCCCCTGTTCGAGCAGGCGCTGCGCCACGCCGCCGGCCGGTCGATCGAGGAACACCTCGTGCACGTCAGCGAGCTGTGGGCCGGCTTCTCGGCGGTGGCGGCCGGCAACCCCCACGCCTGGATCCAGGAGCGGATGACCGCCGAGGAGATCCGCACGCCCACCGAGTCCAACCGCTGGGTCGCGTGGCCGTACACCAAGGTGATGAACGCCAACAACGCGGTGGAGCAGGCGGCCGCCGTCATCGTCTGCTCGGCCGAGCGGGCCGACGCCCTGGGCGTGCCCCGCGACCGTTGGGTGTTCCCCCACGCGGCCACCCAGGCGCACGACACCTACGCCGTGTCGCACCGGCCGGACCTGACCGGATCCGGCGCCATCCGGCTCGCCGCCCGGGAGCTGTTCTCGCTGGCCGGGTGCGGGGTCGACGACGTGGCGCACGCCGACCTCTACTCGTGCTTCCCGTCGGCCGTGCAGATCGGGGCGGCCGAGATCGGCCTCGGCCTCGACCGGCGGCTCACCGTCACCGGCGGCCTGTCGTTCGCCGGCGGGCCCTGGAACAACTACGTGACCCACTCGCTGGCCACCATGGTCGGCGTGCTGCGCGCCGACCCCGGCTCCCTCGGCCTCGTCACCGCCAACGGCGGCTACGTGACCAAGCACGCCCTCGGCCTGTACTCGACCGAGCCGCCGGCCGCCGGGTTCCGCTCGGCCGACGTGCAGGACGCGGTCGACGCGCTCCCCCGCCGCGACCTGTGCGAGCAGGTCGACGAGGCGGGGACGCCGGCCACGATCGAGTCGTGGGTGGTGGTCCACGCCCGCGACGGTGCGCCCGAGAAGGCGCTCGCCGCCTGCCTGCTGGCCGACGGCCGCCGCGCCTGGGCCGCCAGCGACGATGCCGGCACGGTGGACGAGCTGCGGGGCGGTGCCGAGCAGATCGGCCGGGCCGTCGGCCTCGATCCGGACGGCACCCTTCGGCTCTAGGACGCTCTGGGAGACCGCCCCGGCGGCGCGGCGGGCGAGCGTGGTGGGATGTCTAGCCGTGGCGGTCCGCGAACTCCGGCTTGATCACGACGGGGAGGCCAGGGAGGTGGGTCTCCGCGTAGCCGGGCGGCTGGGGAGGCGCCGGGTTGCCGGGGGGTTCGCCGTAGTCGTCCTCGCCGGCGATCCACTCCACGCCGTCCTCGGCCCAGTTGTCGTCGTCCTTCTCCGCCTGCACCCAGCGGGCCCAGTTGATGCGGTTCTGCTCGCCGCGGGCCTCGGCCCACCGGGTCGCGAACAGGTTGGCGAGCGAGCGCAGGGCGCCCTTGACCTCGCTCGCGTCCAGGCCGGCCGTCGTCAGGTTGGCGTCGAACGTGTCGCGGTGCCCGCCGACCCAGCCGTCCTGCGCCTTCGCGGCCTCGGTGGCCCACGAGCTCTGCTTGCCCTCCACCTCGGTCGAGAGCTCGTAGAGCTGCCGGGCGGTCTGCAGGGCGAGGTCGAACTCGAACGTGACGTCGTGCGAGCTGGCTGAGTAACCACCCATGGCCGGGCGAGTGTAGGAGCGGCCGGGGGCCCGTTGGCCGCGGCCGACCGGCCCGGGTCGCGACGCCACATCTCGTGCCCCGTGTGGTTCCATCGGCCGCCATGGGGACCGCCGCTGCGGATCTGGGGAAGCTGGCCGCCTTCGTCGCCGCCGCGGGCACCATCGTCGAAGGCACGCCGCAGAGCCTCAAGGAGCGCATCGCCGCGCTGCGCACGAGCTACGACGAGTACCAGGCCAAGGTCGCGGCCGGTGCATCGCCGGCGATACACAACGCCGACCTGCTGGGGTCGGGGCCCGGCGGCGGCGACATCGGCCTGCTCGCCACCCACTACCGCAACGACGGGCTGTTCGTGGAGGCCGTCCGGCGGGCGTTCGCCGAGGCGGCGGGCAGCTCGGAGGGGGCCGTCACGGTCGACCGGGCCGCGTTCGACCAGGCCCTGGCGTGCGCCATCGTGACGGTCGCCCGTGAGCACGGCGTCGAACCGGCCGATCTGGGGCAGCGCACCGCCATCACCGTGGACGACCCGAGCGCCGCCGGGGTCCCGCAGTCGTCGGGCTTCGTCAACGATCCGATCTGCACGGCGACGGGCCACTTCCTGGAGGTCGAGGACGACTTCACCTGGCCCGAGCGCCTCGCCGCGCTGCGGTGGACGCGGACCTACTCGTCGCGCTTCGTCGCCGAGGGGCCGTTCGGCCGGGGATGGGCGTCGTGGGCCTCCGCGGGGTGCATCGCCCACCCCGATGGATCGGTCGGCTACCAGGGACCGGACGGGCAGCTCGTGATCTTCCCGGCGCGGGCGCCGGGATCGGGGCCGGCCCACGTCCGCGTGCCGGGCCTGGCCGCGACCCTGTCGGCCCTGCCGGCGTCGCCGGGCGCGGCCGCGGACGGCACCGCGGCCGGCACCGCAGACGGCACCGGACCGGACCCCGCCGACGGGTGGGAGCTGACGTGGGACTGGCACTCGGACCGCCCGGGCCAGGTCTGGCGGTTCGACACCGGCGGGCGGCCGGCGTCGGTGTGGGGCCCCGCGAGCGGCACCACCACCTTCCGGCACGAGGGCGGCCGCCTGGTGGCCATGGCCCACGAGTCCGGCCGGCGTCTCGACCTCGACTGGGACGGGCCGCGGATCGCCGGCGTCCGGTCATCGTGCGGGCGGCAGGCCAGGTACCACTACGACGAGGCGGGCGACCTCGTCCGTGCCGAGCGGGTCCTCGGCGAGCGCCGCTACGAGGTCGACGGGCGCGGCCTGATCGTCGAGGTGCGCGACGCCGACGGCGTCCGGCTGTGCCGCAACGCCTACGACGCCGCGGGCCGGGTGGTGTCGCAGGTGTCGCCCTTCGGCCGGGAGACCGTGCTGCGCTACCACCGCGGCCACCGGACCGAGGTGTCCGACACCGCCGGCGGCCCCATCGCGCTGTACGAGCACGACGGCACCGGCCGGCTGATCGGCCTCACCGACCACCTCGGCCATCGCCTCGAGCGGACCTTCGACGCCGAGGGGCGCTGCGTCGCCGCGACCGGTTTCGACGGCGCCACCGAGCGCCAGGCCGTCGGCGCCGCGGGCCGGTCGGCCACGCGGGTCGGGCCCGACGGCGTGGAGGAGCGCTGGGACTACGACGAGCGCGACCGGGTGACCCGCCACGCGGTCGACCAGGGCCCCACCGTCACGTTCGACTACCGCGGCGACGCCGTCGTCCCCGAACGGATCGCCGGCCCCGACGGCTGGCACATGCGCCTCGACGTCGCCGACGGGCTGCTCCGGTCGCTGACCGACGCAGACGGGGTGACCGTCCGGTTCGACCACGATCCGGACGGCAACGTGGTCGCCATCACCAACGGGCTGGGCGCCGTCACCCGGCTCGAACCCCACGTGTCGGGCGAGGTCGCCCGGCTCACCTCCCCGGACGGCACGGTCCTGACCATCGACCGCGACGACGCCGGCCGGCCGCTCGCGGTCCACTCGCCGACCGGCGACGACTACCGCTTCGAGTGGTCGCCGGCGGGACGGCTGGCCGCGACGACCGAACCCAACGGCGCCCGCACGGTGTTCGAGGCCGGCTCCCACGGCGACACCCACCGCATCGTCGACGCCCTCGGCGCCGCCGTCGAGCTGCAGCACGACCACCTGGCCCGCCTGGTCGGGCTCGCCGCACCCGGGGGCGCCAAGTGGGGGTTCGACCACTCGGCGACGGGACTGCTGGCGATGGTCACCGACCCGACCGGCGCCGTGTGGCAGTACGGCTACGACGCCGAGGGCCGCCTCGTGACCGCGACCGATCCGCTCGGCCACGAGATGCGGCAGCGCCGCAACCCCGCGGGCCGCCTCGTCGAGATGGTCGACCGGCTGGGCGGCACGACCCGCTACAACCACGACGCCCTCGGCCGCGTGGTCCGCCAGGAGGCGGCCGACGGCGGGGTCACCACCTACGCCTGGGACGCCGGGGACCGGCCCACCGCGGTGCGGTTCCCCGACGGCGACACCCTCTCCTACACCTACACACCGGCCGGCCGCGTCGCCTCGGTGCGGACGGCCGAGGGCCGGGGCTGGGACAACACCTACGACGCCGCCGGCCGCCTGGTGGCGGTGACGGACGCGTCCGGCGCGACGACGACGTTCGCCTGGGACGTGTGCGACCGCATGGTCGAGGTCCGCACACCGTCGGGCCGGACCGACCGGCTGACCTACGACGCGCTGGGCCGCCCGGTCGCGACCGAGCGGGCCGGCCGGGTGTGGCGCACCGAGTACGACCACGCCGGGCGGGTCGTCGCGGCCACCGACCCCACCGGGGCGACCATCCGCTACACCTACGACCTGCGGGGCAAGCTCACCGCGGCGACCGATGCGCTGGGGCACGGCATCCGCATCCGCTACGACGAGCGCGGCAACCCGGCCGCCCTCGTCGACGCCCACGGCGGGCTGGTCACGACCTCGTTCGACGCGATGCGCCGCCCGGTCGCGGTCACCGACCAGCTCGGCCGCACGGTGCGGTTCGGGCGCGACGCCGCCGGCCGGCTCGTGCGCCAGGAGCTCCCGACCGGCGACGTCGTGGAGTGGCGCCGCGACGCCCGCGGGCACGCCACCGACGTCCTGGTCAACGGGCGGGAGTCGGTCGTGTTCGACCGCGACCGCATCGGGCGGCCGCGGTTGATCCACGAGCCGGCCCGGAGCCGCACGCTCGCCCTCGACTGGTCGCCCGGCGGCCGGTTGCGGGCGCTGGACGTCGACGGCCGGACCATGCGCTGGGAGCGCGATCGCGACGGCGACGTGACCGCCCGCCACGACCCGGCGGGCCACGTCACGCGCTACCGCCGCGACCGGGCGGGGCGCCTCGACGCCGTGGAGCTCGACGGCTGGGGCCGCCTCGACCTGACCCACGATGCCGACGGGCGGCTCACCGGCGTCCGGGGACCCGGCATCGAGCGGTCGTGGGACCACGACGCCCGGGGCCTCGTGGTCGCCGCCCGGGTGGCGGGCCCCGGCGGGCGCGACGCCACGGTTCGGCTCGTCCGCGACGCCGCCGGGCGGGTGGTCGAGATGCACACGGACGGCGGCGTCACCCGCTACCGGTACGACGCCGCCGGGCAGCTCGTCGCGGCCGCCCGCGGCCAGGACGCCTGGACCTGGCACTACGACCCGGCCGGCCGCCTCGCCCGCGAGGACGGGCCCGGCGGCACCCGGGTCTTCGCCCACGACGCCGCCCACCAGCTCGTGCACGTCGACGGGCCCGGCGGCCGCACGACCTTCGCCTACGACGCCGCCGGGCGCCGCACCGCAGAGGACGGGCCCGGCGGCACCCGCCGCTACCGCTGGGACCCGGCCGGGCGCCTGACCGCGGTCGAGGTCGACGGGCACGGGCACGACCTCGACGTCGACGCTCTGGGCCGCCTCGCCGCGGTCGACGGCACCCCGCTGACGTGGGACGCGGGCCGGCCGGCCGAGCTCGTCGCCATCGGCGACGACCGCGTCGTCGGCCTCGGCGGCCTGGTGCTGGGCCTGGCGCGTGCCGGTGGCGGCACCGACTGGCTGCCCGGCGACGGCCTCGGCACCACCGACCGGGACGACGGGCGCGACCCGTGGGGTCGCGCCGGCGGGCCCGCGCCGGGCCCGGACCGCCCGGACGCGACGGCGGACGGCGGACCCGCGCTCGGGTTCCTCGGCGAGGTCGAGATCGCCGGGCTCACCTGGTTGCGCAACCGCGTGTACGACCCGGCGACCCGCCAGTTCCTCAGCCCCGACCCGCTGCCCGGCGTCCCCGGCCTGCCCGGCGTGGCCCACCCGTACCAGTACGCCAACAACGACCCGATCGGGTTCGTCGACCCGCTGGGGCTCCGCGGCGAGCCGTTGTCGATCGAGCAGTACGACACGCTGCGGGCGCAGGAGACGGGCTGGCAGTGGAACAACATCGTCACCGCCGGCCTGGTGATCGGCGGCGTGGCCCTGATGTTCGTGCCCGGCGTCAACCTGCTGGGCGCCACCCTGATCG
The DNA here is from genome assembly GCA_035693765.1 of Acidimicrobiales bacterium. Classification (GTDB taxonomy): domain Bacteria; phylum Actinomycetota; class Acidimicrobiia; order Acidimicrobiales; family VFJN01; genus ZC4RG19. The sequence goes on along the minus strand of DASSGC010000272.1, from coordinate 260 downwards.
GTGTCGGGCTCGGCGCCATCGGCGGGGCCGCGCCCGGCGTCATCCAGGGCATCCAGACCGGGCACTGGGACTTGGCAGCCATCGGCGGCGGGGCCCTCAAGGGCGCGATCGTGGGTGCGGTCGCCGGGCCGCTCGGCCGGGGGGCGGGGGCGCTGACCTCGCGGGGCGGCGTGGCGATCGCGGGCCGCTTCGGCACCACCGTGGTGACGAACGGGTCGCGGGCCAGCGCGGCGTTCTGGGGCGGCGTCGGCGGTGCCGGC
>DASSGC010000271.1:0-4002 GCA_035693765.1 Acidimicrobiales bacterium | reverse complement strand
GCTGGTCGGTCCAGCGCACGATGTTGTGGGCCAGCACGGCGCAGGCCAGCCAGGCGGCGTTCGCGAAGAACCGGCCGGACGGCACGTGTTCAAGCCCGGCGCCTTGTTTGAGGTCGCGGATGGCGAGCTCGACGCGGGCGTGGTCGCGGTGGAACCGGTCGGCGGTGACCGTGTCGGTGGTCGAGCTGGTAGGGATCGGGCCGGGGCGCGGTGGCGGCCTTTGGGCGCTCCGTTTCCCTGGCCCGCACCTCCGAACCGGACGTGCGTGTTCCCACGCATCCGGCTCTCCACGAGCCCGGGTCGCCGGGTTCAGGCGGCCTTCATCTGTGCTGCTGTCCACGGCGTGGGGATCTTGCTGCCCCGGTATCGGTAGCGGGTGACCGCCACCGTGGCCGGGTCGAACAGGATCGTTGCGCCGTCCGTCGGCCACCACCCAGGAAGGGAGAGACGACGGAGCTGCTTCCAGGTGGCACGGGGGTGTTTGCGGCGAAGCCATCGGATGGTCCGGCGCCAGGCGAACTGGTGCAGGTATCTGAAGGTCGCTTTCGACGAGCCGTGCCGGAAGTAGTTGGTCCAGCCCCGCAGCACCGAGTTGACCCGGCGCAGCAGGACCGAGAGCGGCTGGTTCGTGCCTCCGGTGGTGAGTGCCCGCACCTTGGCCTTGATCGAGGCGAACGCCTTCTTCGACGGCCAGGTGTAGACGAACCGCTTGTTCGACCCCGGCTGGCGTTGCCGCTGGATGCGGAAGCCCAGGAAGTCGAATCCTTCGTCGATGTGGGCGATCGTCGTCTTCGTTTCCGACAGGCGTAGGCCCATCGGTCGGAGCACCTCTGCGACCTCGTCTCGCAGGGTCTCGGCGTCTGCTCGGGTGCCGGCCACCAAGACGACGAAATCGTCGGCGTATCGCACCAGGCGATAGGTGGCCATCCCTTTGCTTCGCCGATATCTGCGAGTCGAGCCCTTGCCGAACGCCGCCCATGCCTCGGCGAAATGCTCGTCGAGGACGGAGAGGGCGATGTTGGCGAGCAGGGGTGAGAGGATCCCCCCTTGCGGGGTGCCGGTGTCGGTGTCCCGCTCGACGCCATCCTCGGAGAGGATGCCGGCCTTGAGGAACGCCTTCACCAAGGCCAGGACACGCTTGTCCCCGACTCTGGCCCGCGTGCGGTCCATGAGACCGACATGCGAGATTTCGTCGAAGCACGCCGTGATGTCACCCTCCAACACCCACTCATAGGAACGGGAGGTGAAGTAGTGGATCTCGGTAATGGCGTCCTGGGCTCGGCGCTTCGGGCGGAAACCGTAGGAACACGGCTTGAAGTCCGCCTCGAAGATCGGCTCGAGCACCAGCTTGAGGGCTGCTTGCACAGTGCGATCCCGAGCGGTCGGTATCCCCAGGCGCCGGCCCTTGGCCGAGCCAGGCTTGGGGATGATCCGTTCCCGCACGGGCAGGGGCTGGAACCGCCGGGCCTTGAGATCGTCTCGTAGCTCGGTAAGGAACCGGTCCCTGCCGAAGACGATGGAGCGAGGTGCCACTCCATCGACGCCGGCTGATCGCGCCCCTCGGTTGCCCCGCACCCGATCCCACGCAACCACCAGGAAGGCGGGATCGGCGACGAGGTTGTGAAGGTCATCGAACCGACGATGAGGGTCGTCGGTCGCCCATTGGTGCAGCTTCGTCTGGATCTTCAGTACCCGGGACTCGGCCTCATCGAGGTCGGGCCACGGTGCGTCGGTGTTCACCGGCGGCCTCCTGGCATTCCAGTTCCGAGTCTGCGGACTCGCTGGGTCCCTTCGCCATGTAGCCGGCTTTCCCGACCTCGGACTACTACGGACCCTCCGTCCCGCCACCAGGCCGTCAGCCGACGGCAGGCCTTCCCGCTGCCGGCCCGGCTGGCCGGCAGGTAGGGGGACCCGGTGGCGGTTCCCACGTTCACCATCAACCGTTCGACGGGGTTGGTGCCCAACTCTTCCCCTGCAGCCTCGCCACGGTTACGCCGCAGGCATTCACCGTGGCCTCCTGGTCGACCATCACATCCGACGTCGGAGTCGCCCACCGAGATGGGCGTGCACTGCTGCCCAGCCCCGATCCGCCAGGTTCGAGCCGGTCACGCTCTTGAGGGGGTTCCACCGCTGGTTTCTGCACTCGTACACCTTTCCGTCTTGCTTGCCGGACCCGGCCCGTCTGGCGGTGCCCGACCGTCTCGGCGTTGTCAGAGCTGCTCCCACCCAACCCTGTGCCTCCCAGGGTCGGACTGCTCTCAGCTTCGACGGGCTGCTGCGACAGCCCGAAGGTGGGTCCTTTCATCCCACCCGGTTGATGGCGCCTCGTGGCGCACGTGACGAACGCGTGGTAGCGCCAGTCGGGCCACAGGGCCTGCTGGGCGGGGGCCGTGAGCCGGCTGCGGCGCACCACCAGCCGGTAGCTGCGCCCGGCGACCCGGCCCGGCGTGTAGGTGGTCTCGGCGACCGCGGCTTCGCCGCCGTCGGGGTAGGTGATGGGCACCCAGGCGTCGTGGTCGATGGCCTCGATCGCGGCGCGGATGGCGGGGTTGATCGTGACCGTGATCGACCAGCCGACACCCAGGCGGGCAAGCGTGTCGACCAGGGCGTGCGACCAGAACCCCGAGTCCGCTCGCAGGCACATCGCTGCGGGTGCCCCGGCCCGGCGCAGGCGGGCGACGAGCTCCTCGACGAAGCGTTTCGCGCCCCGCTGGCTGGAGCCCTTGCGCAGCCGGGCGTGCAGCACCTCACCGGTCTCCGCGCAGGTCGCCAACAACGGGTGGTAGCCCAAGGTGCGGGTGTAGCCGTAGGCGGCGCCCTGCTTCTGGCGGCCATGGACCTCGCAGACCGTGGAGTCCATGTCGATGGTCATCGTCTCCTCGCCGGGGCCGGCGCCCAGCCGCCAAGCACAGCGCAACGCCTCCGCGATCACCGCGTCGAGCTGGCGAACATGCCCAAACGTGAACGCCCGCAGGAACGTCCCCAGCGTGGACGGCGCCATCACCCGGAACGGCAGCACCGCCCGGGTCGCCCCCGAGCGCAGCACATCAGCGTGATCGATGTGGCTGCCCCCGGCCACGATCGCGCTCACCAGCGTCAGCACCTTGCGACCTGGCCGAGACCCGCCGACCCGGCCGACCAGCCGCACCGTCTGGTTGATCAGCTCCTCCAGCCCGAGACGGGCCATCAGCGTCGCCGGCACGACCAGCCCGGCGTTCGCCACCAAGTTCGCGTCGTCGAAGATCACTTCGATCCGGTCGATCCCGCGCGATACGCCCCTCTCCGAAAGTGCCTCCCCAGCTGCTCCCGATCACGGCGTCAAGCACCGTCATCGTCCCAGCTCAGGGAGGCTCTTTCGCGGATACGCCGTCCCCGTCAGCCCAGGTCGATCGGTGGATCGAGGCTTGGCGAGCTTGCTGCGGGCCTTGGCCACCAGCTTGCGGTCAGCGGTGGCGTTGGGGCCGGCGAGGTCGCGGGCGGTGAGCCCGGCGGTGGCGAGCCTGGCGCGCAGGTCGGTGATGTGGCTGAGCTTGGCTTCGGTGGCGTCGCGCCCGTCCAGGCTGGCGCAGCTGGTCGACCAGGTGGGCTTCGAGGCCGGCCGGGTCGCCGCCGTGATCGACGACGGCGACGACACAGGCCCACCGGTCCCAGTGGCTCCAGGTGATGCTGTGGTGGTCGCGCCACGGTTCGGGGCCGAAGATCGGCGGTCGCCGCTCCGGACGGGTGTTGCCTGCCGGGGCGGTCACGCGAACAGGCCTGATCGGGGACCGGCGGCGCGTGACCGCACGTAGGCGACCATGGCGGTCTCACCGGTGGGCGTGAGCCGGATCCGCCGGGCTCGCCACTCGCCCAGTTCATCCACGAGCCCGAAGAGGTCACCAAGCTGCAGCCAACGCCGGGTCGCCCACCCCACGTCTCGCTCTCCGGGCGGTGCGCCGCCGTGGCCGCCGACCCGCCAGCCCTGCTCGGCGCCGAGGCCAGCGACGGTTGACCACAGATCGG
>DASSGC010000270.1:0-2136 GCA_035693765.1 Acidimicrobiales bacterium | reverse complement strand
CGCCCACAAGCTCGGTGGGCCGCTGGGCACCGGGGCGCTGCTCGTCCGCCAGGGGCTGCGGCTGCCGCCGTTGCTCGTCGGCGGCGACCAGGAGCGGGCCCGCCGGGCCGGGCTGGAGAACCTGCCCGCCATCGCCGGGTTCGGTGCGGCCTGCGACGCCCTCGCCGCGGGCGGCGTCGGGGCCGAAGCGGCCGAGCAGCGGCGCCTCACCGGGCGCATCCTCGCCGCCGTGGCCGGCGACCCCGACCTCGCGGGCCTCACGGTGTACGGCGATCGTGCGGCCCGGTTGCCCCACATCGTGTGCCTCGGCGTGGCCGGCATCGAGCCCCAGGCCGTGCTCTTGGGCCTCGACCGGGCCGGCGTCGCCGCCCACTCCGGCAGCGCCTGCTCGTCGGAGTCACTGGAGCCGTCGCCGGTCCTCGAGGCCATGGGGGTCGACGCGCACCACAGCCTGCGGCTCTCGGTCGGGTGGTCGAGCACCGACGCCGACGTCGACCGGCTGCTCAGCGCGCTCCCCCGCGTGCTCGCCGACCTGCGTGCGCTGGCCGCCGGGCCGTGACCGGACGCCGACCGTGACCCCGCCGGCGTCCTGGGTGGGAGCGCCCGTGGTTTCTGGCATCATCGACCGATGCCCGTCAGGCTGTACGTCGTTCGCCACGCCCACGCCGGCAGCCGCAGGGCCTGGGAGGGGCACGACGACCTGCGCCCGCTGTCGGGCAAGGGCCACAAGCAGGCGGCGGCCATCGCCGACCTGCTGGAGGACTCCGGCGTGCGACGCCTCGTGAGCAGCCCGTCGCTCCGATGCACGCAGACGTTCGCCCCCCTGGCCGCACGCCTCGCGCTGCCGGTGGAGGCCGACCCGCGGCTGGCCGAGGGCAGCCGCGGCGAGGATGCCCTCCGCCTCGCCCGGGACGCGCTGGCGGACTCCGGGACCGCCCGCGGCCGGAGCCGGCGACGGGACGAGGGCGTGACCGACGTCGAGGTCAACGTCGACGTCGAGGTCGACGTCGCGGTCGAGGGCGTGGCCGTCGCCGTGTGCAGCCACGGCGACGTGATCCCCGAGCTGCTCCGCCTCGTCCGGGCCACCACCTGCGCCTTCGCCGACCCGCTGGTGTGGCCCAAGGCGTCCACGTGGGTGCTCACCCACCACGACGACCGCTGGACGAGGGCGCGCTACCTCCCCCCGCCCGAGATCCGAGCCACCGGCCGCCGCTAGGGCGCCGGCGGCACCGTCGTGGTGGCGGCGGCCGCGGCGTCGAGGCGCTCGCGCAGCGCGGCCGTCAGCTCCCGGTACTCGGGCGGCGGGTCGAGGGCGTCGAGCCGGTCGAGCTCCAGCCGCGCCGTGTCGGGCCGGCCCAACTGCTCGAACACGACCGCCAGGAACGCGTGGGTCGCCGGGTAGGCGGGGTCGAGCGCGACGGCGTCGAGCAGCGTCATCACCCCCTGCCCGTCACCGGACTGCCACTGGAACCAGCCCTTGAACGTCATGGCCTCGACGTTGTCGGGCTGGTCGGCCAGCACCTCGTCGTAGAGGGCGATGGCCTCGTCGTAGCGCTGCCGGCCGGCGAGCTGCACGGCCTCGTCGAGCTTGCCCCGGGTGGTCTCCCGGATGTCGCCGGTGATCTGGTCGCCGGCCCCCCGGCGTCCCGCCGACTGAGCCACCATGACGCCCGCCAGCAGGGCGAACGCCGCGACACCGGCGACGGTCAGCACGGTGCGCCGCCACGACCGGGGCGGCCGTGCGGCCGCCACCCGGGCCTGGTGCGACTCGATGGCGCGGATCGTCCGCGCCGCCCGGGCCGTGTAGTCGTCCTTCAGGGTCTGGTAGTCGGTCTCGTCGACGTCGCCGGCCTCGTGCTCCCGCTCCAGGTCGTCGAGCGACCGGAGCAGGAAGTCGCGCTGCTCCTCCAGCGCGGCCAGCCGGTCGGGGTCGAGCGCGCGGGCGCCCCGGGCGGGCCGGTCGGTGACCGTCACGGTGCGGCCCCCGGGCCCGGTGCGCCCCGCGCCCGGGCGACGAGCTCGCGGTCGGCGTCGGAGGCACGCGCCTGGCCGTCGCCCCGCCACCGGCGGAAGGTCACCACCAGGCCGGCCACCCCGGCCACCAGCACGACGACGGGCAGCGTCCACACCAGGCCG
>DASSGC010000269.1:0-6067 GCA_035693765.1 Acidimicrobiales bacterium | reverse complement strand
GCTCGAGCTGCTCGTCGGTGAAGTCGAGGTGCAAGGCAGACCTCTTTCCAGCGGGCCCAGGCGGGGAGACGAGGGCGGCCAACCGGGGGGCGGTGGCTCACGGGCCAGGTTAACGCCGGACGGGTGGCGGGTACTGCAATCGCCGGGTGTCCCCGAAAGGGGACGCCCACGGCCAAGTTGACACGTTTTCGACACGACTGTAACTATTCGTGCGAAGGCGGGCGCGGTCGTGCCATGGGGTTGGTGCCGGATAGTGGGGGAATGAGATGCCGACGTCTTCGGTCGTGACCCAACCACCGCCGCCCGGCGGCGGTTACGGGCGCGAGTCGGCGGGCGGCCGCGGCGGCAGGGGTCGGTCCCGGGGGAGTGCCGGCGACGACGGGGCGGGGTCGCTCGGCCTGTTCACGCCCCGGTTCCGGCGTGGCTACGTGGCCTGGGTGGTGCTGACGCTGCCGCTCACGGCGGTGGCCGGGCGGTTCGCCACCACGCCCGACCGGTACGTCGTCCTGTTCGTGCTCGTGTCGGCCCTCTACATGACCCCGGCGCTGGTCTGCGCCTGCCTGTGCGCGTGGCGCGCCCCCCGCCGTGACCGCCCGTCCTGGTGGCTGTGGCTCACGGGCATCGCGATCACCTACCTGACCGGGGTGGGGATGCTGGCCGGCACGGTCGTGCCGGTGCGGATCGGCGTGGGCGGCGCGGTCGCGCCCGTCCTGCTCGCGTCCAGCGCGGTGAGCGCGGCGACCGTGTCGATGGTGAAGCGTCGCTCGATGTGGCGGGCGGTGTCGGTCGACCTGTTCGAGGCGGCCATGTCGGTGATCGTCGCCACCGCCCCCGTCGTCCTGTTGTGGGGCGAGGCGATCGTGGAGTCGGACCAGGCCTGGTTCGCCCTGCCCGCGGCGGCCGTGTCCGCCGCCATGGTGTTCAGCCTCTACTGGGCGGTGCTGCTCGTCGTGCGGGTACGCACGTCGCGGTGCTCCGTCATCGGGCTGCTGTGCGCCGGGGTGACCGTGATCGGTCTGGCCAACGGCCTCGTCCAGATGGCCCAGGCGGTGTCGGGGTTCACGCTGCCGGCGGCGCCCCTGTTGACGCTCCAGGCGCTGTCGATGGCCCTGTTGTCGCTGGCGCCGCTGTACGTGCCGCGGTCACGGATCGGGCCGGTGCGCCGGCCGTCGAGCGACCAGGTGCGGGGCGCCTGGCTGCCCGCCACGCTCATGCTCGTCGGCCTGCCTGTGCTGCTCGTGACGGTGCTCGTGTTGCGCGACCGTCATCCGTGGGCGCCGGTCTACGGGCTGGTGGTCACCTCGGCGCTCCTGGTGCTGGGCGTGCTGCGCCAGCTCGCGGCGGTGAGCGAGACGCGCCGCCTCTACGCGCAGGTCGAGTGGGCGGCGGAGGCGCGACGTGAGCTGCTCGCTCAGGTGATGCAGCGCAGCGACGACGATCGCCACCGCGTCGCGGCCCAGCTCCACGAGCAGGCCGTGTCGGCCTACGCGACGTTCGTGTCGATGGTCCACTCGGCGGCCGTGCAGGCGGGCGGTGCCGCCATGACCGGAGCGTCGCAGCGCATGCGCGACGAGTTGGGCCGGCAGGCCGAGTCGTTGCGGCGGCTCATGCTGGCCGTACAGCCGCTGGAGGTCGACCGGCCGCGGTCGGGCAGCCTGAGCGTTCCCATCCGTGCCTACATCGACGGCCTGTACCGCGATCGGCGCCCGCCCGAGCACCGGGTGGTCGTGGACGACTCCCTGGAGCTGGACTGGACGACGGAGACCGTGGTGCTGCGCATCGTGCAGGAGGCGGTGCGCAACGTCTGGCGCCACAGCGACGCCACGTCGCTGGAGGTCCACATCGGTGCTTGCGGCGGGGCGGTCGAGGTCGAGGTGGCCGACGACGGGGCAGGTTTCGAGCCGGCCACCGCCCTCCACGGGTCGGGCATCACGGCCATGCGGTCGTTCGCGGCGCTCGCGGGCGGCACGATCGAGATCGACAGCGCGCCGGGCTACGGCACGCGCGTACGGGCCGTGCTGAGCACGCTCGGCACGGCTGCGGACGACGACGAGGAGGACGGAGACGACGACGGCCGGCCCCGCCTCCGCCTCGTGGGCGGCGGTGTGGCCTCGGCCTGAGCGTGATCAGTCGGTGAAGTGCGAGGTGGCGTAGTCGCAGGTCACGCGCCACGCCGTCTCGGCGTCGAGCTGGCCTGCGATGCACAGCTCCACGTTGGCGAGGGCGAAGCCCAGCATCCCGGTGCTGGCGGCCACGAGGTCGTCGGCCGGCAGCGCAGAGCCCGCCATGAGGGCGGTGAGCTCGGACGCGATCTGCACGCGGGTGACGATGGCGGAGGCCTCGACGGTCTCGTCGTGAGTCACCCACGGGTCGCGGAACAGGAGCCGGTAGGCCGACGGGTTCTCGTCGAAGAACCCGAACAGCGCGGCGAGCAGGTGCTCCATGCGGGTGCGGGGCGAGAAGGGCATCTTCGAGGCCTGGCGCAGGCGCTGCTGGAACTCGTCGAGCAACCCCTGCATCACGCTCACGAAGAGCTGGGGGCGGCCCTCCGGGAAGTAGTGGTAGAGCAGGCCCTTGGAGACGTTGGCCGCGCTGGCGATCTCGGCGAGGCCAGACTCGGCATAGCCGGTGGCGGCGAAGACCTGGCGGGCCGTGGCGACGATCTCTGCCCTGCGGGTGTCGGGGTTCTTGCGGATGCGTTTTGCGGCCGGGCGGTCGTTGCTCGGTTGCGCTGTAGCTGGCGTCACACGGACAGCGTATTCCTGCACGCGTTGTGTAACAACTTACTAGTTGGTAATAAGGGGATATACCGACCTTTACGTCAATAAGTTATACGCTGGGTGGCGGGATGTTTGCAGGACGCGGCCGGCGTCGCGGTCGCATCCCACCTCCCGCCCCGCCCGTCCCGCCCCATCCGTCCCGCGGCTCACGGCCCCGGGTCCTCGCCCACCTCGCGCAACGCCGCGGCCAGCGCGGCCCGCAGGCGGCGGGCGCTTCCGGGGGCCAGGTGCGCGGTCACCCCGGTGGCGTGGGCCCCCTCGTTCTCCAGCGTCACCTCCACCCGCAGGTCCGCACAGCCGTCGCAGTCGTCGACGACCGACACGGCCCAGGCGACCCGTGGCTTCTCGTCGTCGTCGGCAGGGTGGTCGTCGAAGGAGAAGTCGATGGACTGCTTCACGCCCGCAGTCAACCAGAGGCGGCGGGCGCCCCCTGCGTCGCGGGGGGTGTGTCGGGCTCCGCGGCGGGCGACGGTGGCGGGCCCGCCGCGGGGGCGGGCGCCCGGGGGAGCAGCACCCGGAAGGTCGCCCCCTCGCCCGGCGCCGTGTCGACCTCCACCGTGCCGCCGTGGGCAGTGACGATGGCGGCCACGATCGACAGTCCCAGGCCCGTCCCGCCTCGGGCCCGAGAACGGGCCGCGTCCGTGCGGTAGAAGCGCTCGAACACCCGGTCGGCCTGCTCGGGGGTGAGCCCCGGACCCCGGTCGACGACCTCGACGGCGGCGAGGGGCCGCCCGTCCCGCTCGACCCGGGCCAGCCGCACGGACACCGGGGTCCCGCTCGGCGAGTACGCGAGCGCGTTGTCGAGGAGGTTGGTGATCACCTGGCGGAGCCGCGACTCGTCACCCGGCACCACGAGGTCGCCGTCCCGCTCCTCCGGCGTGGCGGGGCGGTCGACGGCCAGGACGATCTCGCGGTCCGGTGCCGTGACCCGGGCGGCGGCGACCGTGCCCTCCGCCACCCGGATCAGGTCGACGGGCACGGCGCGCAGCGGGCGCTCCTGGTCGAGCCGGGCCAGCAGCAGCAGGTCGTCGACCAGCAGCGCCATGCGGGTCGCCTCGTCCTCGATGCGGCCGAGCAGCTGGGACACCTCGGCCGCGTCGGTCACGGCCCCCTGGCGGTGCAGCTCGGCGAACCCCCGGATCGACGTCAGGGGCGTCCGCAGCTCGTGGCTGGCATCGGCGACGAACTGGCGCATCCGCTGCTCCGAGCGGCGGGCCCGGGCCTCCGACGCCGCCCGCGCCCCGAAGGCGCGCTCGATCTGTTCCAGCATGGCGTTCAGTGCCCTGCTCAGCCGGCCCAGCTCCGTGGTGGGGTCGTGGTCGGGCACCCGGCGGCCGAGGTCGCCCCGGCCGATGGCGGCGGCGGTCAGCTCGATCTCCTCCAGGGGCCGCAGCGCCGTCCGCACCATCGAGTAGCCGGCCACGGCCAGGCCCGCCAGCACGGCCAGGCCCACGATCAGGTCGATGTGGACGAGCCGGTCGACGGTCGCCTCGACCTCGTCGAGGCTCGTGGCCACGACCACCGAGGCCGACCCGTCGCGGAAGGGCAGCACCACCGCCCGCCACGAGTCGTCGCCGGTCGTGGCATCGACCGTGAAGGGCCGTCCCGCCAGGTCCCGCGCCCGGGCCATGTCGAGGTCGGGCAGGTCGGGGACCGACGGGGTCAGGATCGACCGCGACTGCATCACGCCGGCGCCCCGGCGGTCGACGATCGTCACGTGGAACGAGCTGGGATACGGCGCCACGGACGGGATGCCGTCCGCCAGGTCGTCGCGCACCTCCGCGGCGGCGGACGTGACCTGCTCGTCGACCCGGGCCACCAGGTAGCCCCGCAGGAGCCGGGCCCCGAAGGCGCCGGTGAGGGTGAGGCCCACGAAGGCCAGGGCCAGCACCGCGGCGATGAGCCGCAGCCACAAGGGTGTCCGGCGCCAGGCGGCGGTCACCCTCACCCCTGCTCGCGAGGTGGTCGCAGCACGTAGCCGATCCCGCGGACCGTGTGGATCAGCGGCTCGCCGCCGTCGTCGAGCTTGCGGCGCAGGTACGACACGTACGACTCGACGATGTTGGCGTCGCCGTCGAAGTCGTAGCTCCACACGTGGTCGAGGATCTGGGCCTTCGACAGGACGCGGCCGGCGTTGATCATCAGGTACCGGAGCAGGTTGAACTCGGTGGGGGAGAGCTGCACCACGCGCCCGGCCCGCCGGACCTCGTGGCTCTCCTCGTCGAGCTCCAGGTCGGCCACCGACAGCCGCACGGCCTGGTCGCCCCCGCCGGCCCGCGTGCGTCGCAGCACGGCGCGGATGCGGGCGATGACCTCCTCGAGGCTGAACGGCTTGGTCACGTAGTCGTCGCCGCCGAGCGTCAGGCCGGTCAGCTTGTCGTCGTGGGCGTCGCGGGCGGTGAGGAACAGCACGGGCAGGTGGTCGCGCGCGGCACGCAGGCGGCGGAGCACCACGAAGCCGTCCACGTCGGGCAGCATCACGTCCAGCAGCACCAGGTCGGGCCGGTGGCGCTCGACCGCCCTGACCGCCTCGTCGCCGGTCATGGCCGTCGCCACCTCGAAGCCGGCGAACCGCAGGCTGGCGGACAGCAGCTCGACGATGTTGGGCTCGTCGTCGACCACGAGCAGGCGCGCCTCGGGGGTGCGGCCGTTCGTCGGGGGTAGGAGGTCGGTCATCCTGTCAGGAGGTGCGGCGAGGTCGGGCCGCCCGCGCCCGAAGGTACCGCTCCCACCGCTGCTCATAGCGCTCAGGGTGGCCGGTGATCCTGAGCGTTGCCTGGATGCCGGCTGGGGGTCCCCTGGGTGCGTGGATCGGGAAGGCCCAGATGGGGCCGTCCGCCCGCAATCCCAGGAAACTTTCAGACCGCGTCCAGGATTCGCGCAGGATGGGGGGCGATCCTGGCCGGCATGAGCGATGAGATCACCACGACGCACCCCGTGGCTCCGGGTGGCGCGCTCGACGATACGACCGCGACCCGCCCCGCCGGCGACCCACCGGGGACGGCGGACGGCACGCCGGAGCCTGCGACACCCGCCGCATCGGAAGCCGATGACCCGCCTGCGGTCCCTGCCGTTCCGGACGGCGAGCCGCCGGCGGCCGCCGGGCCACCCGGCGGCCTCCCCACCCCATCGCCTGCGGCGGGCACGCCAACCCCCGGCGTGCCGGCGCCGCCGGTCGCGTCCCGCCCGGTGCCGGCGTCTCCGACCGCCTCGGTGCCGGCACCGGCGGGCGCGCACGCTCCCGGGCCCGGTCCGGCGTCCGCCCCGCCGGACAGCGGCCCCGGCGG
>DASSGC010000268.1:0-3646 GCA_035693765.1 Acidimicrobiales bacterium | reverse complement strand
ACGTCCGGCACCTCGACGCTGAACATGGCGGCTCCCGTGCACGAGACCGGTCGCCGCCGACGGTACCGCGACCGCCGCCGCGGCGACCGTCGCGCCGAGCGTCGGCTCCTCCGATGGTGTTGACATCGACGTGGCCCGGCGCGACATATATATGCTATGGGTATAAACATGGTCTGGCAGGATCACCATCAGGTCGTCGACACGGACGAGTTCGTGCGCGCCGTCGACGACGTCACCGGCGACGGTGCGGTCGCCGTCAGCCTCACCGACCTCGACGGCTTCGGCGCGGTCAACGAGCGGCTCGGCCGGGAGGCGGGCGACGCCATGCTCGCAGCCTGGACCCGCACGCTCACCGGGTCGCTGCCCGAGGGGGCGATCGTCCGGCGTCTCGGGGGCGACGAGTTCGCCGTGGCCCTGCCCGGCGCGTCGGCGGAGAGCGCCGTGATCGTCCTGGGCGAGATCCGGGAGCACCTCGCCCAGCATCCCGTCGAGGGGGTCGGCCGCCCCATCTCGGCCACCTTCGGCGTCGCGGCGCGGCCGCCGCACGCCACCAGCACCGGCGATCTGGTCCGTTGCGCGAATGCCGCCCTGATGCGGGGGAAGCGCGAGGGCGGCGGGCGGATCGCGCTCTACGTGGAGGAGAAGATGGTGCTCAAGTCGAACTACTACCCGCGGGCCGACCTCGACCGGCTCGCCCGCCTGTCGGCTGCGACGGGTCGCACCGAGGCGAGCCTGCTCCGGGAGGCGCTCGACGACCTGTTCGGCAAGCACCGCGAGGAGCGGTAGGCCGGCGCGGTCGGGCGGCCGGCGCGGCCCGTTGACACCAGCGCGGGCTTTGTGCTCACTTACCTCGGACTTAGTGTGCACTAGGTCGCCGATCGTCCGGATCACACCGCCGGATCGCGCCGCCCCGGCCGAACCGTCCGGGCCGCCAGCAGGGGGAGTTCGCATGTCCGACAGCGCGTCCACGGGCGTGGCGACCACGCCCCCCGCTCCTCCCGGGGGCGACGGACCACCGCCCGACGCCCTGCCACCGCTCGACGGCACGGTCGCGATCGGCGACCTCCACGGCAAGGGCATCGGCAAGGAGTCGGACCGGGAGCTCGGCGCGCTGATCGCCGACCGGGGCATCCCCACCACCACCCACGGCGCCATGCGGGCCGGCGACGCGACCTTCCACGGCGGCTGGCTGCTCCACCCGGCCGGCCGGAACCCCAGCGAGCGGCTCCGCACCGTGATGACCGTCATCTACTTCGCCGACGGCGCCCGCATCCTGCCCGAGGTGACCGAGGCCCAGGAGGTCGACCGGCGGGCCTGGCTCGGCGGCCGGCCGCTCGGCGCGCTCGCCGACCACGAGCTCAACCCGGTCATCTGACCCCAGGCCCGGCAGCCGCGGCTCAGCAGTAGCGCGGCGAGGCCGCCACGGGCGTCGCCGCCGGGGCCGGCGCCCGCGCGCCGGGGGCGACCTCGCCGACGGCCGCTGCGCCGGGCTCGGCCTGCTGCGCCACGCAGGCGTCGATCACCGCGTCGGCGCCGTTGTAGGGGTCGACGTAGTCGAAGGAGTACCCGTCCCCGTCCTCGACGCCGATGCCGAGGCCCGAGCTGCCCTGCCCCACCGCGGTGGTGATGGTGTAGCGGGCCTGCACGGTGGCGTCCCGCCCCGCGACGACCGGCACGTCGTCGACCGCCCGGCCGTCGTCGTACACGACGACGTGGTACGCCGCCGGGTCGCCGACCGTGAACGTCACGACGATGTCGCAGCCCTCCACCGTGATTGCGTCGATCCTGGCCTTCTCCTCGGCCGCGGCGGGCCGCGCCAGGTCGCCCACGGCGCCCGACGCCATGAGCCACGCGATCGCCACGCGCAGCACCTTCCCCATGCGCACCCCCGTCAGGGTCCCTTCGGGCCCCTGCGCCATCCCCAGCGGTCGAGAAACTAGTGCCCCGCCGTGCCCGGTCGACGGGCAGCACCTCGCGCCGGGCGCCACCGGACTGCCCGTCGGCGGCACATGATGAGGGGATGGCGACGCCACAGCGTCCGGGGAGTCCCGCGGTGAGGATCGACCTCACGATGGACGCGGGCGACCCCGCCCGGCTCGCCGCGTTCTGGAAGCTCGCACTGGGCTACGTGGACGAACCGGCACCACCCCCGTTCGCGTCGCGGGAGGCGTGGCTCGCCCACCACGGCGTCCCCGAGGACGAGTGGGGCGACGGCGCCTGGCTGTGCGACCCGGCGGGGGCCGGCCCCCGCCTGTCGATCCTGAAGGTCCCCGAGGCGAAGGTCGCGAAGAACCGGCTGCACATGGACGTCCGCGTCGCCGCGGGAGGCAGCGACGACGAGCAGTGGGCGCGGGTCACCTCGCTGGTCGCCCGCCTCGTCGACGCGGGCGGGACGATCGTCGCCGAGATCGCCGGCCACCACGTCGTGATGGGCGACCCGGAAGGCAACGAGCTCTGCGTCTGCCGGGCCGCCCGACCCGGCGGCGGCGCCTGAGCGCCGGCATCCGACCCCGGTGCGGGCCCCATCGCCCGCCGGCGCCGCCCGGCTCGCCCGTGAGCCCAGGGGCATGCTTGCATGGCGCCCCATGACGGCGACCCCCCAGCCCGGCATCTTCGCCGTGGGCACCCGCTCGCACCACCACCTGGAGCTCGACGTCGACGCCGGCGCCGACCCCGCCGCCGTGCTGGCGGCGCTGCGGGGCCTCCGGGCGCGGGCCACCACCGTCGCGGGCGTCAACCTGGTGGTCGGCGTCGGCAGCCGGCTGTGCCGGGCGATGCTGCCCGACCGCCTGCCGGCCGGGCTCGGCGAGTTCGAGACGCTCACCGGGGCCGACGGGGCGACGCTGCCCGGCGACCAGCACGACCTCTGGATCTGGCTGCACTCGCACGGACCCGACGCGGTGTTCGACACCGCACGCCGGGCCGCCGCCGACCTGTCGGGGCTGGCGACGGTCGTCGCCGAGCAACCCTCGTTCACCTACCAGGCCAGCCGCGACCTCACCGGGTTCGAGGACGGCACCGAGAACCCGCCGGTCGACGAGGCCCCCGGCGTGGCGACCGTGCCCGCGGGCCTGCCCGGGGCCGGAGGCAGCGTGGTGCTGCTCCAGCGGTGGGTCCACGACCTCGACGCGTTCGACGCCCTCGACGACTGCGACAAGGACCAGGTCATCGGCCGGTGCCTCGTCACCGGCGAGGAGCTGCCGGAGGCCGAGCGGTCGCCCCGCGCCCACCTCAGCCGGGTGGTGATCGACGATCCGGCGGGCGAGGAGCTGGAGATCTTCCGGCGCTCGACCGCGTTCGGCGGCGTGATCGACCACGGCCTGATGTTCGTGGCCTTCAGCGCCGACGTCGACCGCCTGGACACGATGCTCCGCCGCATGGTGGGCGCCGGTGACGGCGTGCGCGACCGCCTGACCGACATCTCCCGCTGCGCCGCCAGCGCCTGGTACGTGGCGCCGCCCGTCGACGCCTTCGCCGGCGAGGGCTGACCGGCCCGTCGGGGCCGGCGGTCAGGCTGCGGGCGCGGCGGCCAGGCGCCGGTACAGGGCGAGGTGGGCCTCGGCGGCTGCGGCCCACGTGAGCCGGTGCGCCAGCTCCCTGCCGGCCGCCTGCCGGCCCGGGTCGGGGTGGTCGACGGCGGCGGCCA
>DASSGC010000267.1:0-7594 GCA_035693765.1 Acidimicrobiales bacterium | reverse complement strand
CCCGGCAACCGGTTCTGGCCGGCGGCGCTCGCCGCGGGGCTGGTCACCGTCGACCGCTCCCCCGACCGGGCCCTGGCCGACCACGGTGTGGGGATGACCGACATCGTGAAGCGGGCCACCACAGCAGCCGCCGAGCTGGCGCCGGCCGAGTACCGGGCCGGGCTCACCCGGGTGGCACGGCTCGTCGCCTGGCTGCGCCCGGGGGCGGTCTGCTTCGTCGGCCTGGCCGGCTGGCGCGCCGTGGTCGACCGGCGGGCCCGGGCGGGGGTGCAACCCGACGGTCTGGGCGGCGTGCCGGCCTACGTGATGCCGTCCACGAGCGGGCTCAACGCCCGTGTCCCGCCGGCCGTCCTGGCGGACCACCTCCGGGCCGCCGCCCGCCTGGCCGACGGCACCTGAGACGCCGTTGCGGCGTTGCGGCGGCCGGGTGCGGCCCGCCGGCTACTCCGAGGTGAAGGCCTGGAAGAAGGTCGGGAACGTCCCCAGCGCGCCGAGGGCGACGAGCACCAGGGCGATGATGAGGGCGCGCCGGGTCTCGAAGGGTCGGCGACGGTAGATGGCATGAAGCACGGCCCAGGCGAGCAACCAGATCACGACGGCCAGGGTCGTCTTCCCGGAGAGGGGACCGACGTCGTCGTTCCAGTTGAGCCAGTCCTTGATGGAGGTGCTGGCCTCGGCCAGCGTCGTCAGGAGCCCGAGCGCGAAGCAACCGATGCCGCCGGCGAGGATGGCGGCCGCGATCGGGCCTTCCGGTTTGTCGGGGTACTCGATGCCCTGCTCGTCGACGTCGCCGGTCGCCGTGTCCTCGCTGGTGCGCATGTGGGGGCTCCTCAGGTGACGGGGGCGACCTTGGTGATCAGGGCGCCGAACAGGCCGGCGGCGATCGCAAAGCCGAACGACAGGACGTACAGCGTCATGGCGGTGCGACGGACCCGGTCGTGGCGGATCAGGTTCGTGCCGTAGTAGACGACGATGAACGCGGCGGCGGTGGCGAGGATGGGGCTGAGCCAGGCGACGTGCTCCTTCCACTCCATGCCGAACTTGTGCCAGTCCTCGGTGTCCGCGGACGCGAGCAGGGTGGACCTGGGGCTGTCGGGCGCGGGGTCCCGGTACCAGGGATACACGATCCACGTGCCCGTGATGACCGTTCCCCAGGCGGCGACGGCCATGGCCACCACGCCGATCTTGAGGCGCCGCATCCGCTCGACGACCCCGGCGGCGGTGACGAGCCCCGGACGGAGGCTGTAGAGGCCCGCCAGACCTCCGCCGAAGGCCAGCAGGAACATCGCCCCGAAGCCCATCCCGTGGACCAACGTCCACCACTCACGACCGGTGAAGCTCACCACGCCCCCTTGTGTCGCGTTCAGGGACATCGTGCCCCCGCGCCGACGCGGACTCAAGCATGGCAACACGACGGTCGTCGGTCGATCCTGTTGTCGACCGCGTCGTGCGCCCGCGCCGCCGCGCCGCGTCGCGGCCCCGGCGAAGCGTCGACGGGATCGCCGGTCGGATTGCCCCCCTCGCTCAGTCCCCCATGGCAGCCAGGCGCGCCTGCGACTCGTCGGCAGCCCACGAGAAGATGCCCCGCGACATCGTCGAGCGCTCCTCGCCCGCCCGCCGACCGAACACCGCGGCACGCACCCGGTGGACGCCGGGGTCGTCGGGCGCCGCCTGGGCGGCGAGCTCGGCCAGGTGACCGGCCAGGCGCAGGTCGCCGGCCGCGGCCAGCTCGCCGGCCCGGTCGGCGAGCACGCCCGCACCGCCGGCCAGCTCGGCCAGCTCGCGGGCGAGGGCGGCGGCGGGTGCCGGCTTCAGGTGGGCCGGGTCGCCGTCGTACCAGCCGCCGTAGAGCCGCCACACGGTGCGGACGACGAACTCCGGCTCGTCGTAGATCGGCCGCAGGTAGGGCCGTTCGAGCAGGTGGCCCGGTGCGTGGACGGCGTGCACGATGTCGTCGAGCCGGGCGCCGGCGTTCATGAGCGCCAGGGTCTCGTCGACCAGGTGGTCGAGCAGGTCGGCCGTGTCGGTGAGCGCCTGGTGGACCCGGTCGGCACCCGCGATCGGCCAGCCGTGACCGGGCAGCAGCAGCTCGGCGCCGAGGCGGTCCATCTCCCGCAGGGCCTGCGCCCACTCGCGGGGGTAGCGCTGCACCTTCTGGGGGTTGCCGCAGTTGGGCGACGCCCAGATGAACATGTCGCCGGTGCAGAGCACCCTGCGGCCGGGCACCCACACCCAGGTGTGGTCGTCGGTCTCGCCCTTGCCGTGGTGCAGCTCGAACCGCTCGCCACCGATCTCCACGTCGTGGCGCAGCCGGTAGGTCTCGTCCGGGTAGCGGTACTCGGTCGGCCACCGGTAGCCGGGCAGCTTGAACTGCCGGCCGTTGACGATGCCGTTGTAGCCGGCCGTGAGCCGGTAGCGGTCGAACCGGGCGGGGACGAGCTCGTGCGCCAGCACCCGGGGACGGGGGCGCCCGCGGCGCTCGGCCTCCGCCTCGAAGGGGGCCAGGCCGAACACGTGGTCGATGTGGCCGTGCGTGTACACCACCGTGTCGAGCGGCAGGTTCGACCAGGCCCGGACCTTGCGGTGGTTGTCCACGGCCATGTGCTCGCTGCCGGTGTCCACGAGGACGAGGGCGCCGTCGACGGCGAAGGCACTGACGTTGCCGAAGGCGGGGATGAACCCCGTGCGGTCGGCCACCTCGTCGAGGTCGGCGGCGGCGCGCAGCGGGTTGATCTCTCCGGGCCCGGCCTCGCCCCGCCACAGCCGGTCGGTCACCTCGAGCGTGCTCCCTGGCATGCCGGGGACTCTACGAGCACATCCGGCGTACCAGCCGGCCGCGCCCGCCGGTGCCACCGGTGTGGCGGCGTCAGGCCGCGAGGTCGTCGGTGCCGAGCTCGACGGCCGGCGCGGCCGGGGCGGTGCGGCCGGCCCGCCGCTCCCGCCACGACAGGACCAGCTCGACCAGGCCCGCGAACCCCACCGCCAGGAGGATGCCGAGGCCGGTGGCCAGCAGCGTCTGGTCGTGGAAGGTGTGACCGCCGACGTAGCCGAGGGTGGTGGCAAACCCGGCCCACAGCGAGCCGGCGACGACGGTCGCGGGGGTGAAGCGGCGCAGCGGGTAGGCGGTGCGCCCACCGGGGATGAAACGGGCGACGATGAGCAGCGCGGGCCCCCGACGGTGGAGCTGCTGCGCCGCCCAGGCCTGGAGCCGAGCCATCTTGGTGCGGCGGCCGGATCCCGCTCGGGACTCGGGCCGGCCCCGCTGGGTCCAGCGGCCGACGGCGTAGGACAGGTGGTCGCCGAGCACGGCGCCGGTGGCGGCGGCCAGCACGAGGGGCACGGGGTGGAGCCGGCCCTGCCAGGCCAGCACGCCACCGAGCACGACCGCGGTCTCGCTGGGGAGCACGGGGACGACGACGTCGAACGCGGCCAGGAGCAGCACCAGCAGGTACGCCAGTGCGGAGAGGTCGGCGAGCAGGTCGAGGGTGATCATCTCGCCGCCACCGACCGCACGCTGCCCGAGGTCGAGGTCATGCCAGTCACGCTAGGGACAGCAACCCGCGAGGGGCATCGGGGATTCCCCTGGTTGCCACGTGGGGTGGGGGTGACATGCGTCACGGTGGCCGGGGTCCGCGGGGCGGCGCGGACCCAGATCTCACGCTGCGTGCTGTCCCCGCTGCCAAGGCGCCCGACGTCCATGGGGTCGACCGTACGGAGCGGCGCTTGCAGATGACATGCAGGAGCCTGGCATCCGGCAGGGGGGGTTGTCCCTACCCTCCCGGTGACGGCGGCACCGGGCGGATGCCCGGGCCGTCAGCGGGGGGCGAGGTCGCGCACCGCCTGGCGGGCGTCGATGCCGAAGGGCAGCAGCGCCAGCGCGGGCGTGGTCACGCCGTTGTCGATGTACCGCTGGATGTGCTCCCGGCACGCCTCGGGCGTGCCCCAGACGATCAGCTCGTCGACCAGCGCGTCGGGGATGGCGGCGAGGGCCGCCTTCCGGTCGCCCTCCTTCCACAGCCGCCACATGTCGGCCAGCATCTCCCCCCGGCCCAACCACTCGTGGAAGGCGGCGTACACGGGCACGTTGAGGTAGGCGGCGATGGCGTAGCGGCCCATCGCCCGCACGGCGTCGGCGTCGTCGTTGGGGGCCACGAAGATGCGGGCCACCACCTCCCGCTCGGGACGCTGCCCGTCCTCCCCCGCCGGCGCCGCGTCGCGCACGATCGGCGCCACGGTGGCCACGTCGTCGGCCGACAGCCAGTTGATGATGGCGCCGTCACCCTCCCGCCCCGCCAGCCGGAGCATGCCCTCACGCAGCGCCGCGACGAGCACCGGCACGGGCTCGGGCGGCTTGACCCCCAGCCGGAACCCGCGGACCGAGAAGGTCTCGAACTCGGCCGTCACCTTCTCGCCGGCGAGCGCCTGGCGCAGGAACCGCACGACGTCACGGGTGCGCTCGTAGGGCCGCTCGAAGGGGATGCCGTTCCAGCCCTCGACGATCACGTTCGAGGAGGTGCCGATACCGAGCACGAACCGCCCGGGGGCCGCCTGGGCCAGCGACCCGACGCTCTGGGCGAGCAGGCCCGGTCCCCGCGTGAACACCGGGATGATGGCCGTGCCGAGCCGCAGCGACGGCGCCCACACCGAGGCGAGCGCGAGCGGCGTGAAGCCGTCGGCCCCGTTGGCTTCGGCCGACCAGACGTCGGTGTAGCCGAGGTCGGCCAGCTCGACGATCCAGTCGCGCTGCTGGCCGAGGGGGACACCGTCGAACGGGATGGTCATGCCGTAGCGCTGCATGACCGGATGCTGTCACACTCTCGACCCGCGGTCAGGACTAGGGCTCGGCCGCCTGGGGCGCGGGAGCGGCCATCCCGGCCGCCATGTCCGCGGTCATCATCCGCACGATCGTCGACTGGCTGGCCGTGGCCATCAGCGTGCCGTCCTCGGCCCACAGGTGGACCGCCCCGTGGCCGAACCCGTGGGCCACCGCGTGGATGCGGATGTCGAGCAGCACCCAGTCGGTCGGCACCAGCCGGTAGACCCGCAACGTGTTGTCGAGGCTGTTGCCGCCGCCGAGGCGGCCCAGCGCCTGCCCGATGCCGAACGGCACGTAGTCGCCGAGGATGGCGAGGCTGGCGCCGGACGATGGTTCGAGCAGGTCGGGCATCCGCGCCCACAGCATCGAGCGCCCGCCGGGCGCCGGGTTCCCGTCGATCTCCTCCCACGACCGGGCAGCGGCGAGCCGGACGTCGAGCCGGTCCATGATCGACTCGATGCCGGGCACCCGCAGGCCCCGCACCGGGCAGTCCTCGGGGGGCGGCACCGTCGGCGGCTCCACCCAGCTCCCCTCGGCGGCGAAGTCGCGGGAACCCAGGGCGGCGTTGACCGTGAGGATCTCCCTGTCGGCCACGTGCCCGACGACCCGGGCCTGCGTGATGCTGTGGCCCTGGGCGGCGACCGTCACGTCGATGTCGAGCACCGAGGGCGGGTTGGCGTAGGACAGGTACTGGGCGGTGGCCCACACGACGGGGCGACCGCTGACCGCCTCCATGGCCGCGATGGCGGCGCCGAGCCCGCACCCGCCGAACAGGAACGGGCCGGCGGTCGAGATGCCCGGCGTGACCGGCAGCACCCAGCGCATCGGGTTGTGGGTGGGCTCGAGGCCGAGCCAGGTCCGGGCGTCCATCGACGGCGATGCTAACGGGGTGCGCGCCGTGCGCCGTCAGCCCGCGAGCCGGTGCAGGCCGTGGAGCCGGCGGCGGCGGTGGAGGCGGAGGCGGACCCCCGTACGGTCGTGAGCGTCCCCGGTCGTCGGTCACCACCGCAGCGTGGACGACGGCCGCAGCGTGCGGGCGTCACGGGCCGCACGACGCCGCCAGCGGGAACCCGTTCCCGTGTACCAGACTCCCCCGCCATGACCGACGCGCCGTGGACGGGCGATGCGTGCGCCCTCGTCGAGGCCTTCCGTGCCCGCGAGCACCATCCCGAGGACGAGACGAAGGCGGTCCTCGCGGCCGTCGATGCCAGCGGGCTGGCGGCCATGGCCCACGTCGACGTCCCCGGCGCCCTGGCCGCGGCGGCCGACGCCGACGTCGACCGGCCGTTCGGCGGTGTGCCCATCGGCATCAAGGAGCTCCAGCCGGTGCGGGGCTGGCCGGCCACCGAGGCCAGCCTGGTGTTCGCCGAGAGGATCGCCGACCACACGGTCACCATGGTCGAGCGGCTGGAGGCGGCCGGTGTGGTGAAGGTCGGGCAGACGACCGCCAGCGAGTTCGGCGGCCTCAACGTGAGCGTGTCGCGACTGCACGGCGTCACCCACAACCCGTGGGAGCACGGGCGGACCGCCGGCGGGTCGTCGGGGGGCTCGGCGGCGGCCGTGGCCGGCGGCCTCCTGCCGATCGCCACCGGCGGCGACGGGGGCGGGTCGATCCGCATCCCGGCCGGGTTCTGCGGCCTGGTGGGGATGAAGGGCACGGCGGGCCGCATCCCTCGTGGGCCGAGGACGGAGATCGCCCCGCTCACGGTGGTGGCCGGCTGCCTCGCCCGTTCGGTGCGTGACGTGGCGCGGTGGTACGACGTGTGCGCCGGCTACGACGCCCGTGACCCCTACAGCCTGCCCCGCATCGACGGGTGGGAGCGCGACCTCGGCACCCGTGACCTGGCCGGGAGGCGGGCGGTCGTCGCCCCCGATCTGGGCTGCGCGGTCGTCCGCCCGGAGGTCGCGGACGCCGTGCGCGCCGCGGGCGAGGCGCTGGCGCGCGACGCCGGGCTGCGCCTGGTCGACGTCGAGGTCCGCCTGCCCCGGCTGGGGTTCGAGTGGGCCATGGCGAACCTGGCCCAGCTCCGGCGCGAGCTGGGGGACGCCTGGCCGGCGTGCAAGGACCTGATGACCCTGGAGATGGCGTTCGGCCTCGACATGGCCGAGAAGGTGTTCGACCTGGGCCTGGCGGCGACGGTCGAGCGCGAGCGGACGGCGGCGAACGAGCGCATGGCCGACCTGTTCGACGAGGTCGACTTCGTGATCTGTGCCACGAATCCCGACGTCGCCTTCCCCGCGGACGTGACCCTCAGCACCCGGGTCGGCGACCGGGCCGTGGGACCGGAGAACAACGGGGCGCTGACCATCCCCGCCAACATCGTGGGCAACCCGGCCATCTCGATCCCGGCGGGCACGGTCGACGGCCTCCCGGTGGGCGTCCAGGTGATCGGTCGCCACCACGAGGACGCGCTGCTGCTCGACCTCGCCCGCGTGGTGGAGCGCGAGCGGCCGTGGCCCCTGGTCGCCCCCGGCGCGCCGGTCTGACGCGGCGGCGTGGGGGCGGCCCGCCGGGTAGCCGCAGACCGTCACAACGTGCGGTCCGCGTCTTCTCCGCTTGGGACCTCGCGGGATCACGCCCCGGAGGCTCGGTCGCTTGCACGGTCACGGTGACCTGTCGCGAGCTACCAGTCCCGGTCAGTTTCGCTGTAGTCGGCGGTGGCGCCGGCACTGAGCGCTGCGCCAGCGCGCTGGAGGCGCTGATGCACGTCCGGCCGAAGCAGATGCGCGGCGTCGTCAACGGTCACGAACTGGTAGGCGGACAATTCGGGATCGCCC
>DASSGC010000266.1:0-13061 GCA_035693765.1 Acidimicrobiales bacterium | reverse complement strand
CGGTCGGCGGGGCGCACGCTGCCGTGGCGGGACTGCGACGTGGTGGTCGAGGACGCCGACACCGCCGACTACGCCGGGCTCGACGTCGTGCTGTTCTCGGCCGGGGGCGCCACGTCCAAGGCGCTGGCCCCGCGGGTGGCGGCCGCGGGCGCCACGGTCATCGACAACTCCTCCGCCTGGCGCATGGACCCCGACGTGCCGCTGGTGGTGTCCGAGGTCAACCCCGGGGCGCTGGCCGGCACCCGCAAGGGGATCGTCGCCAACCCCAACTGCACGACGATGGTGGCCATGCCCGTGCTGGCGCCGCTGCACCGGGCCGCCGGGCTCACCCGGCTGGTGGTGAGCACCTACCAGGCCACGTCCGGCGCCGGGCTGGCCGGCGTGGCCGAGCTCGACGAGCAGGTCCGCAAGGTCGCCGACGGCGCCGCCGCCCTGGCCTTCGACGGCCGGGCCGTCGAGTTCCCCCCGCCCCGGGTGTTCCCCGGCACGATCGCCTTCAACGTGCTGCCGATGGCCGGGTCGCTCGTCGACGACGGCGCGGGCGAGACCGACGAGGAGCACAAGCTCCGCAACGAGAGCCGCAAGATCCTCGACATCCCCGGCCTGGCGGTGGCGGTCACCTGCGTGCGGGTGCCGGTGTTCACCGGCCACTCGCTGTCGATCAGTGCCGGGTTCTCCCGCCCCCTCTCCCCCGCCGAGGCGACCGGCATCCTCGCCGCCGCCCCCGGCATCGCACTGTCCGACGTGCCGACGCCGCTCCAGGCGGCCGGCGCCGACCCGACGTTCGTGGGCCGCATCCGCCGCGACCCGACCGTCGAGCACGGGCTCTCGCTGTTCGTGTCGGGCGACAACCTGCGCAAGGGCGCGGCCCTCAACGCCGTGCAGATCGCCGAGCTGGTCGTCGCCCGGGCCTGACCGCCCGGCTCACGGGCACGTGCAGGGGATGGCGCCGCACCGGGGGCACCCGCCGGCGTAGCGGGCGGCCGCCGCGTCGAGGCTGAGCCCGAGCTGCCCGGCCAGGGAGGCCAGCCAGGCGAGGACGTCGCCCAGCTCGTGGAGCTGGTCGTCGCGGTCGCCCTTGCGCACCGCCTGCGCCAGCTCCCCCAGCTCCTCGGTCAGCCACGCGACGGTGGCGGGCACACCCCGCTGCCGGTCGCGGGCGCCATAGGTGTCGGCCATGAGCTGCTGGAACGCCGCCAGGTCCATGGCCGGCCACGCTAGGAGAACGCGCGGACAGTTCACGCGCCGAGTCGCCACGCGTAGGCCGCGGCGAACGCCCCACCCGCTCGACCGCCAGGACAACGCGCGGACAGGCCACGTCACCGCCGGTCACCGAGCTGCATCTCCGGTCGGCCGAGCTGTCGAGCCGGGAGCCGGCTCCAAATCCCCACGCGTAGGCCGCGGCGAGCACCCCACCCGCTCGACCTCTTGCGCCCCGGAAATCACGGGCCGGCGGCGCGGCGGCCCCGCTACCGTGCCCTGCCGTGCCTTCTGCCCTCGCCGCTGCGGCGATCCCGGCGATGATGCGGCCCCCCACGGGGCCCCCGGCACGCGCGCAGTAGCGAACCGTTCCGGCCCCGGTCACCCCGGGGCCCGGCCGGCCGCAGCAGCAGGCCACGTGGGTGCCGGAGCGCCCGGGGTCGCCGACCCGAGGAGGGACGATGACCTCGACCTACCTGACCGTGGCCATCCCGTACGTCAACGCCCGCCCCCACCTGGGGTACGCCTACGAGCTGGTGCTGGCCGACGTCGCCGCCCGCGCCCGCCGCGCCCGCGGCGACGGCGCCGTCCGCCTGCTCGGCGGCACCGACGACTTCGCCCTGAAGAACGTGCTCGCCGCCGAGGCCGCCGGCGTCCCCACGCGGACGTTCGTCGACGCGCACGCCGAGCGGTTCGCGGCGCTGGCCCTGCCGCTCGACGTGGCGTTCGACGACTTCCTGCGGACCAGCGCCGATGCCCGCCACGTGCCGGCGGTGACGCGGCTCTGGCAGGTGCTCGCAGACGCGGGCGAGCTGTACCGCCGGCCGTACGAGGGCGACTACTGCGTCGGCTGCGAGCGGTTCCTCGCCCCGGACGAGCGGGTCGACGGCCGCTGTCCCGAGCATCGCACCCCCACGGAGCGGGTGGCCGAGGACAACTGGTTCTTCCGCCTGTCGGCCCACCGGGACCTGCTCGACCATCTGCTGGCGAGCGGCCGGCTGGCGGTCGCGCCAGAGCCGTTTCGGGCCGAGGCGCTGGCGTTCGTGCGGCGGGGCCTGGGCGACGTGAGCGTGTCGCGGTCGGCCGAGCGGGCCCGTGGCTGGGGCGTGCCGGTGCCCGGCGACCCGCAGCAGGTCGTCTACGTGTGGTTCGACGCGCTGGCGTACTACCTGAGCGCGCTCGGCTACGGCGAGGCCGGCACGCCGGCCTATCGACGGTGGTGGGCCGGTCCCGGCGAGCGGGTGCACGTGGTCGGCAAGGGCATCCTGCGGTTCCACGCCGTGCTCTGGCCGGCGCTGCTGGCCGCGGCCGGCGAGCCGCTACCCACCCGGGTCCAGGTGCATCCCTACCTGACGGTCGCCGGCGCCAAGCTGTCGAAGTCGTCGGGCACCACGCTCGACCCCGCAGACGTCGTGGCCCGCTGTGGCACCGACGCGCTGCGCTGGTGGTTCGCCCGCGACGTCCACCCCGTCGTCGACACCGACGTGACCGTCGAGCGGGTGGCGGCTCGGGCCGATGCCGAGCTGGCCGGGGGCCTCGGCAACGTGGTGCACCGGATCGCCACCCTTGCCCACCGCCACCGGGCCGGCGCCGCCGACCGGGCGCCCCTGCCCGCGGTCGCGGGACTGGCCGGGCGGGTCGCCGACGCGCTCGCCGGGTTCGATCTGCGGGGCGGAAGCCGGCAGGTGGTCGAGGCCGTCGCTGCCCTCAACCGTGATGTGGAGGAGGCGGCGCCGTGGACCCTGGCCCGGGACCCGGACCGGCGTGAGGATCTCGACCGCGTGCTCGGCCGCCAGCTCGCCACCGCCCGCGAGGTCGTCACCGCCGTGGCGCCGATCGTGCCCGGCCTCGCCGGGCGCCTGCTCGCACGGCTCACCCCGTCCGGCGGCCGGCTCCCGGCACCGACGCCCGCGGTGGCCCGGATCCGGGCGTGACGCTCGCCGCTGGATGGTTTCGGTGACGCGATCCGTTACCGGGCAACCGATTCCGTCACCGGAACGGTCAGGCGGCGGAGGTCATCCGCCGTAGCCGGCCTGCGGATGCCACTCCAGGGAGATCCACTGGTCGCCGCGCCGGACGCTGCGCCACCCGTGCGGGCGCACGGCGCCATAGCGGACCATCAGCCTGGCCCGCCCCAGGCCCGGCCGGCCCGCCAGCTCCCACTGCTCGACCGTCGACCGCAGGGCGTGCATCGCCCGCCCGCCCCCGAAGCGCTCCAGCCGGGCGCCGCTGGCGGTGACCGCCAGCAGCGCCAGCGAGCCGTCGACCACGTCGAGGATGCCGAGCGCCTGGCGCCGGCCGCCCCGCGTCACCTCGACGAGCCGCTCCTCCGGCAGGGCCAGCGCCACGTAGGCGGCCAGGTCGGCAGCCGCGGCCGCGCCGACCTCCAGCGCCTCGGCCCGCCCGAACCCCAGCGCGGCGAGGAGCAGCCGCCGCCGCCCCGCCGCGTCCAGCCCGGCCAGGGCCGGCCCGGCGAACTCGACGAGCGGGTGATCGGCGTGGCCGTCGGCCGCCTCCGCGGCGACGATGCGGGCCGCCTCGCCGTGCCCCTCGCCGCCCCGGAGGGCCATGAAGCCACCGCGGCTGGCCGCCACCGGGTCGAACCCGTGCCGCACCTTGCGGAACGCGGCCACGACCTGGAGCGAGAAGGCGGCGCGGCTGAGCCGCAGCGGCACCACCAGGCGGCCGCCGAGGGTGAGCTGGTCGAACCAGGCGCGGGGCACCGACTCGCTGCTGGCCGTGACGATCACGGCGTCGTAGGGCGCGCCCTCGGCCCACCCGGCCCGGCCGTCGCCGGCCACCACCCGGGCGGGCGAGCCGGCGGCGAGCAGCGCGTCGCGGGCGCCGGCGGCGACCTCGCGGTCCAGCTCGACGGCGGTCACCGCCCCCGCGTCGCCGACCAGGTGGGCGAGCAGGGCGGCGTTCCAGCCGGTGCCCGCCCCGACCTCCAGGATGCGCTGGCCCGGGCGGGCGCCGAGCATCTCCAACATCACGGCCATGACCGCCGGCTGCGACGACGACGAGGTGGCCCGACCCGACGCGGGGTCGCGCCGGGTGACGACCGGCTCGTCGCGGTACACGGCGGCCAGCCCGTGGCGCCGGGCGTGATCGGGCACGAACAGCTCACGGGGCACGGCGGCGAAGGCGGCGGCGATGCGCGGGTCGCGCAGGTGGCCGCGCCGGCGCAGGTGGTCGACAAGGGCCAGGCGCAGGTCGGCGCCGCTCTCGGCGGGGGCGGCGGGCACGGCGGGCACGGCGGGCACGGCGGGCACGGCGGCGATCGTACGCGGGCCACCGGCGGCGTCCCCCGGCGCGGACGGGCGGCCGGACGGCCCGCTGGCGCGGGAGGCGACCCCGGTGCGGCTGAGCGTGTCGACCGACGGGCTCGACCTGGTGGCGGTCACCCAGGACGTGGGCCAGGCCCACGAGTCGCTCGGCCGGTCGCGGCGGCCGGGAACCGGAGCGGGGCCGCCGGAGTAGAGGAGCGCCTCGGGGCCCCGATCCGACCCCTACGAGAGGAACCCCCCATGACCATCCACAACGAGCGGTCACGCCCGACCGATCGCCGGCCCCCGCCCGCGGCCCCACGCTACGCCCGTCCCCCGCGGCGGCGGCGGGCCGTGCTCGCCGCCGTCCTCGCCGCCGGCGTCGCCGCCGCCACGGCCACGACCTCGGCGCCGGCGGGCGCCACCCGGCAGGCCGCGGCGACCGGTGTACCGATCGGGGTGCACGTGGTGCAGAAGGCGTCCGCGTTCGACCACCAGTTCCTGTTCAAGTCGGCGCGCGCCACCTGCGGCGACGGCGAGGTGGTCGTCGGCGGCGGGGCGCAGGTCTTCCCCGACAACTCGTTCACCCGCCAGGTCGCCCTCCGGTCGCTGGTGCCGATCAAGAACGCCGACGGGCAGGGCCACGACAGCTACTCGGTCACCGCCGTGGCGGTCGACGGCGTCCAGGTCGACTGGAAGGTCACCGCCTTCGCGGTGTGCGCCCGGGCCGGCTCGGTGCCCACCCACCACATCGTCCCGAAGGTGACCGGTCTCGCC
Source organism: Acidimicrobiales bacterium (assembly GCA_035693765.1). Taxonomy (GTDB): domain Bacteria; phylum Actinomycetota; class Acidimicrobiia; order Acidimicrobiales; family VFJN01; genus ZC4RG19. The sequence goes on along the minus strand of DASSGC010000266.1, from coordinate 7,818 downwards.
GAGGGCAAGACGACCGACGCCACCGCCGCGGTGTGCCCCTCCGGCGAGCGGGTGCTCGGGACGGGGGCCGAGGTCGTCGGCGTCGCCGGCTCGGGTGACCTGGTGCTGCAGGTGGCCCGGCCCGACGGACCGGGCGGGATCGCCCGGGTGCAGGGCCACGTGGGCGTCGAGGCCTTCACGGGCCCGTGGCGGGTGGGTGCGTACGCCATCTGCGCCGCCACGCCCCTCGGCTACAAGGTGGCGTTCGGCCGCTCCGACGAGGCAGCGTCGGAGTCGAGGAAGGACGCCTTCGCCCTCTGCCCCGGCCAGCAGCCGCTCGGGTTCGGTGGCGCCGTCACCAACGTCGCTCCCGCCAATGCCTCGCTGCAGTCCATCGAGCCGTTCGCGAACTCCTCGGGGAAGGGCTCGAAGACGCTGGCGACCGAGAACACACCCACGACCGACCCCTGGGACTTCATCGTGACCACCGCCGTCTGCGTCAACAACGGCTGACGCGGCACACGGAACCGGCGCCGCCCCGGCCCCACGACCAGGGCGGGCGGCGCCGGTTCCCACGCGGTCCGCGACGGCGGCGCTACGGTCCCCGCCGTGCGGCTCACGCTCGTCACCTGGAACCTCAAGGGCAGCAAGGGCATCGACGTGCCGGCGGTGGCCGGTCACCTGCGCGACGCGGGGGCCGACGTCGTGGTCCTCCAGGAGGTGCAGTGGCACCAGGCCCGGGCACTGGCCCGGGCGCTCGACGCCCGGTCGCACCGGTGGGTGTTCAAGCACTGGCCGGTGGTCACCTGGCCCGAGGGCATGGCGGTCATCGGCGTGTCACTCCCGCTGCCGGCCCGGGGCCACAGCCTGTCGCACCGGTGGCGGGTGTGGAGCCACCGGCGCCGGGTGGTGGTGCAGGGCGTCCTGGACGCCGGCGGGGTGATCGTGTCGCTGTTCGACATCCACCTCAGCCCCCGGTCGGCCGCCGCCCTGCGGCCGGGCGAGGTGGCGGCGGTCCTCCGCATGGCCGCCGGGCGGGACGGCCCGGTCGTCGCCGCCGGCGACTTCAACGAGCGCCCCGGGCGCGGCGTGCACACCGTCATCGCCGGGGCCGGCCTGCGGGACGCCTGGGCCGAGGTCAACGGCGGCGGCGAGGCGGGCCCCCTGCCCGATCCGGGCGCGACCAACTGGCGGCACTGGCAGCCCGGCACGGGCGAGCCACCGGTCCAGCGGATCGACTACGTGTACGTGTCGGCCGCGGCCGCGGTGGCGGGCACGAGGCTGCCCGACCTCGACGACCCGGCGGGCGCGAGGTTCTCGTCGCTGTCCGACCACCTGCCGCTCACGGCGATGCTCGACGTCGGTGCGTCGCCGGGCGAGGCCAGCCCGCAGGGATGACGGAGGTGCAGGCGGCCGAGCACCGTCTCGACGCCCAGGAGGAAGAACGTGCCGACGACCAGCCCGGCACTCACGTCGGAGAACCAGTGGACCCCGAGGTACACGCGGCTCGCGGTGATGCCGGCGATGAGCGCGCCGGCGACGGCCACCGATGCCCACCACACCTCACGGCGCCGGGTGTAGAGGGAGACGACCAGCGGCAGCAGCCCCCACAGCGCGACGGCGGCCATGACGTGGCCGCTCGGGAACGACGGGCCGTTGCCGGCGACGAGCCGGTCGAGGTCGGGACGCTGGCGGTCGACCACCGCCTTGACCACGAACTCGATGAGCGGCCGGCTGAACGTGGCGGCCAGCACGGCGATGCCGACGGCACGGCACCGCCGCCAGGTGGCGACCGCGGCCGCCGTACCGAGCACCAGCACGGGGATGGTCGACCCGAACCGGGAGACCGTCAGGAAGACGGCGTCGAGCGTCGGCGTGCGGTGGGACTCGACCCAGCGCTGGATCGGCTCGTCCCACGTGAGCAGGATCTGCCCGCCGCGCACGGCGGCGGCCATGGCCGCCAGGCCGAGGATCACCCCCAGCACGGTGAGCAGGCGCCGGCGCGGGAGGAGCACCGAACACGGTGTGGCGGGCGGGGCGGTGTGCACGTGCATCCGGGACCGGGGGCACGCCACCGCTGCGTCGGCGATGGTCGTAGTCATGTGCGGCGGAGCCACCGCGGCGGTCTCGCGTCACACGGACCGATCGGGGTGGCCCGTCGATTCAACCAGCGGGCCGAGCCGACGGCAACCTGCATCGACGCTCCGCGGCCGGTCGACCGCGTTCAGGGACGGCCGGGGGCGGTCACCGCCGCGCGGTGGTCCACCGCCGCCGCGTGCCCAGCCGCTTCCCCAGCCGCGTGCCCGCCGGCCGGTCGCGCCGTGCTCAGCCCGCCCGACGCCGGTCGCGCTCGGCCTGGGGCAGCGAACACGCCGCGGTGCCGCCGGGCAGCCGGTGCCGGTTGCGGGCGATGAGCCGGTAGAGCGGCCACGCCACCCACCGGACGGGTGCGCAACCCAGCACCCAGCCAAGCGGTCGCCAGAACGACCCGGCGTCGACCAGCAGGCGGGCGATGGCCACCGGTCCGGCCACCGCCGGGTGGCCGGGAGCGACCCACTGGACCGCGTCCTCGGCGGCCGCCTGCGTGACGCCCAGAGCGTCGAGGTCGGCGAACTGCCAGGGTCGCACCGCCGCGGTGGTGGGGATGCGGCGCTCGATGAAGTGCGCGCAGGTGGTGCAGAAGGCGCAGTCGCCGTCGTAGAGGAAGACGGGCCGCACGGCAGAGGGCGTCGCGGCGGGCGTCGCGGCCGGCGCGGGGGTGGGGGGCGTCGCGGGGGCGGGCTCCGTTGCGGCGGGGTCCGTTGCGGCGGGGTCCGTTGCGGCCATGCGCCCAGTGTGCCGCGCCGGGCGCCCGGTCAGTGCCGCAGGGGCCAGGTCTCGTCGTCCTGCTCGAAGTCCCGGAACTGCACGGACACGTGGTCGGTGGCCGACGGCCAGTTGGGGACGTTGATCACCTCGGGCTCGCCGTCCCCGGCCCGGGCCACCATCTTCACCGCCACCGATCCCGACGGCGGGCTGCCCGCCGGCACCACCAGGTCGGCACCGGAGACGAAGGGCAGCGCGAACAGGTCGGCGATCGGCGCGGACAGGTCGCTGACGCCGTCGAGGCCGTCGTCGAAGACGAACAGGGCGTTGACCCGCTTGGCCGCCGGCGCGATCGCCGGTGTGACGACGTCCTCCCCCGCGATCTGGAGGACGTCGTTCTCGTCGCCCTTGTCCCCCCACCACTCCTTGTAGCGGGTGATGTTGAGGCTCGTCGTCGTCTCGTTGCGGTCACGGAGCAGGTCGATGCCGGTGCCGGGCTCGGATGTGAGCAGGCGCACCAGGTGGTCGCTGCGCATGAACGGCTGGAAGTAGAAGTGCTGGGTCGATGCCCCGTCGTCGCGCCGCAGGGCCAGCTCGTAGCGCTTCCTGCCGTGCGCCTCGAACGGCCCCCAGCCGCCGTCGGGACCGATGGCGAAGGTGGCCCGGGGCGACGTCCCGATCCGCCGGCCTGTGCTGCGGTCGACCAGCCAGATGTCGAGCGTCGATCCGTCCGCGCCCTGGTTGGAGGGGAAGAGCTGGGCCCGGCCCGAGATCCGCACCCGCTCCGGCCTCTCCGGCACGACGTCGGTGGTGCGCGGGGCCCGGCCGTTGAGGAACTCGTAGGTCACGGCGAAGGTCTCGGGCGACGTGGCCACCTGGACATGGCTCTGGTCGGGGGCGTAGTGGTTCTGCGCGCCGGCGATCTGGCGGGCGGGGTCGCCCTCGCCCCACACGGCCAGGGTGGGGACCCCGGCGGGCGGCGCGAGGGCGGTGCGACCGTCGAGGTTGACGTAGTGGGCGGCGCGGGCGGCCCGTTCCGGCGAGCTGGCCAGGTACGCCTGGAGCACGAACGTCCCGAGCGAGTGGCCGATCAGGTCGACCCTGTCGGCTCCCGTGCTCGCCAGCACCGAGGTCACCAGCTCGTCGATGCCGGCGTACACCTGGTCGATCGTGTTGAGGCCGAAGGTCGAGTCGTATTCGTAGGCGTGCAGGCGGTCGGCCGGGTAGCCGTTGCTGGCGAAACGCATGGCCTGGGACTCGAACTGGGCACCCGAGCCGCCGCTGCCATGGACGAACACGATCGGCCGAGGCTCGCCCCGGCGCGGCTGCTCCGCCGAGGCCGCGGTCACGGCCACGGTGGAGCCGGTCGCGGCCAGCGCCACGATCGCGATCATCCGCAGGGTGATGGATCGCACTCTTCCCCCCGTGCCCGCCGGGTACCGGTGCGGCGGGTGATCGTTTCCCGCCCGGCCCCTCACCGAGCGCGCCTGCAAGGCTACGAACCGGGAGAGCGTCAGGCAACCACCGGATCGGATCGGGGCGTGGGAAGGGGGGCGAGCGGTGCCGGCGGCGCGCCGGTAGCGTGGCGCGGTGTCGCCGCTGGCACGTGGCGAACGGCCGCCCGGGCGAGCGCACCGCCCGGCGGCAGGGCAACACGGCCCGGCGGGCGGGACGAGGAGCGACAGGCGATGACCGATCTCGCAACGGGGCGGGATGGTGACGGTGACCGCACGGCACCCGGCCCGCCCGACCTGGAGCGCTACCGGACCGAGCTGGCCGGCTACTGCTACCGGATGCTCGGCTCGTCGTTCGAGGCCGACGACGCGGTGCAGGAGACGATGGTGCGGGCGTGGCGCGGCCTCGACCGCTTCGAGGGGCGGGCGGCCCTGCGGTCGTGGCTGTACCGCATCGCCACCAACGTGTGCTTCGACCTCCTCCACGGCCGCACCCGGCGGGCGTTGCCCATGGACCTGGGCCCCGCCGGCGACGGCGGCGCCATGACGCAGCCCCTGCCCGAGGCGACGTGGGTGGAGCCGATCCCCGACGGGCGGGTGCTGCCCGCCGACGGTGACCCGGCCGAGCGGGCGGCGGCCCGCGAGTCGATCCGCCTCGCCTTCGTGGCCGCACTCCAACTGCTGCCACCGCGCCAGCGGGCGGTCCTGATCCTGCGCGAGGTGCTGCGCTGGCGGGCGGCCGAGGTGGCCGACCTGCTCGGGCGCTCGGTCCCGTCGGTGAACAGCGCCCTGCAGCGGGCCCGCGCCACGCTGGCGGGCAGGGGGGCCGACGCGTCCCGCCACCCGGCGGCGCTGGACGAGGCGCAGCGCGATCTGGTCGACCGCTACATCGACGCCTTCGAGCGCTACGACATCCCCCGCCTGGTGGCGCTGCTCCACGAGGACGCCACGACGAACATGCCGCCGTACCCGCTGTGGTGGCAGGGGCCCGAGGCGATCGGGCGCTGGATGGAAGGACCGGGCAGGGGCTGCCGGGGGTCGCGGCTGGTGCAGGTCGAGGCCAACGGCGTGCCGTCGTTCGCCCAGTACCGGTCGGCGGGCGGCGGCCGGTACGAGCCGTTCGCCCTCCACGTCCTCGACATCTCAGGCGACCGGATCGCCGGGATCTCCGACTTCCTCGACACCCGGCTGTTCGCCCTCTTCGGCCTGCCCGACCACCTCGAGGACTGAGGCGCCCGGGCCGCCGGGAGCGCACGACGGCACGACGTCCCGCAGGCCCAGCAGGTCGAGCAGCGCCCGCAGGTCGTCGGAGGCGCGCCGCAGGCTGACCCGCCGACCGCGCCGGATCGCCAGCAGCTGCAGGCGGGCGAGCGAGTCGACCATGCCGAGGTCGGCGTCGGCCACGGCGCTCACGTCGCAGACGACCTCCTCGACGCCGTCGACCGCGAGCGCCTCCCGGGCCCGGGCGCAGAAGCCCGCCATCGTGGCCGGGGTGGCCTGGCCGTCGAACACGACGACCACGCTTCTCGCCGGGGCCGGTGGTCGCGGCGGGTCCGCGGGTCCCTCGGGCGGATGGTCGGCGGTCACCTCGGTCTCCTCGTCCGTTCTCCTGCCCCCTAGGACTGAACGGTCCGCACGAAGTCATCGCGGCGACGGCGCAGCGGGTGCTACAGCGCCCGTGCCCAGTGCTGGCCGACGAGGTCGTGGCCGAACGAGTGGTGGGGCTCGGCGTCGACGAGCGTGAAGCCGGCGGCCTCGTAGATGCGACGGGCCGACACGAGGACGTCGTTCGTCCACAGCGTGATCGACGTGTAGCCGGCGCGGGCCGCGAACCGCAGGCACTCGTCCACCAGGCGCGAGCCGATGCCGAGGCCGCGCGCCGACGGCTCCACCAGCAGGAGCCGGAGCTGGGCGGTGGTCTCGTCCCGGGCCACGCAGAAGACGCAACCGGCCGGCTCGCCGTCGACCTCGGCGATCCAGGCCGCCTCCCGTTGCGGGTCGTGCCCGGCGGTGAAGTCGCCCACGATCCTGGCGACGAGGCCCTCGAACGTCGTGTCCCAGCCGTACTCGGCGGCGTAGAGCGCTCCGTGGCGGGCGACGATCCAGCCGAGGTCGCCCGGCCCCGGGGCCCGCAGCACCACGGCCCGCGGCGACGCCGGCCGCTCCTCGCCCAGGGCGCCGCGGATGGTGTCCATGGCCGCCACCACCTGCCGTTGGGCCGGTTCGTCGAGCGCCCCAAGCAGGCGGGCGGCCTGCTCGGCGGCGCGGGCGTCGAGGGTGGCGAACACCGCCCTGCCCTGGTCGGTGAGGCGGAGCACCTGGCGCCGGGCGTCGGCGCCGTCGCGCCTGCGGGTGACCAGGCCGTCGGCTTCGAGCCGAGCGGTGATGCGGCTCATGTACCCGGCGTCGACGCGCAGGTCGCGCCGGAGGTCGGCGACCGGGACGTCGTCCTGCTGGGCCAGCTCGAACAGGATGCGAGCCTCGGTGACCGAGTAGGGGGTGTGCAGCAGGCCCTCGTCGAGGACGCCGAGCACGGCCGTGTAGAAGCGGGTGAACGCCCGCAGCGCGGCGACGCGGCGGGCGTCGACGTGCGGGACTGCGTGCGGGGTGGTGGCGGGCGCAATCGATGTCGCCGGGGGTGTCGTCGAGGGCGTCGTCGCCGGTGGAACAGGCATAGTTGCCTCCGTCAGGCATTTCTCAGACAAAGTCAACTATAGCTTGTGACCCCTCGCCGGACGCCACCTGCTCAGCCAGCGAACGCGCGGGCGATCGCGACCGCGCCGTGCTCCATCAGCTCGCTGACGACGGGCGCCAGGTCGTCCGGCTGCAGGTCGGTCGTCCACACCACCCGGCACCCGGTCGCCCCCGGCCCCGGGTCCACCACCTCGACGGAGGCCTGGTGGTGCGTCAGCCCGAGCGCGCTCTCGACCACGCGGTACACCAGCCGGCGGCGGCGGTCGTCGGCGCTGACCAGGCGTTCCCGCACCACCGCGCCGCTGACGAACGTGACGATGCGGTCGTCGCCGTGGAGGTCGGTGGCGGTCACGAAGCCCGGCGCCACCCGCTCGTGCACGGCGCCGAAGTCCCGCAGCGCCGCCCACACGTCCTGCGGTGCCACACCCACGTCGATGTCCTTGCGTACGGAAGCCATGGTCCGATCGTCGGGCCTCCCCCGGCGGGAGAGTCAAGGGCCGGCCGCGGCGATCACGCGGGGAACTGGTAGTCGGTCGCGATGCGGTCGTCGTCGGAGGCGGTCGCCACCATGTCCCAGCCGAACGTCACCACGTTGCGCAGGCGGGCCGCGTTGCCGCTCGGCCGGAACTCGTACTCGCCCGGCCGACGAACTCCTCGTAGGCCCGCGCCGCCCGCCGCACGATGCCGTCGTGGCCGCGGACGTCGAGCTTGGGCGCCGCGAAGCCGAGGGACTGCGCCGCCTGGCGGAGGTCGGCGGGCGGCGCCAGCACGTGCTCGCCGACCGGCGACCAGAGCGCGCCGGTGGGTTCGGCCCGGATCGCGGGTACAACCTCGGGAGCGACCAGGCACTGGCACCGGCGCAGCTCCTTCCGTCTGACAGCCTGGC
>DASSGC010000265.1:0-2607 GCA_035693765.1 Acidimicrobiales bacterium | reverse complement strand
GGTCGAGGCTGGTGCCGGCCGCCGTGTCGCTGAGCTCCTCCAGGAAGCGGTCGAGCCGCTCGGAGTATTCGAGCCAGAGCATGGCCCGCTCGTGGCCGAGGGAGCCGTTGGCCACGCGCCACCCGCCGTGCAGGTCGCCGAGGAGGTTCTCGGCGGGCACGACCACGTCGTCGAAGAAGACCTCGTTGAAGTCGAGGTCGTCCCTGGCGATCACCGACCCGAAGGGCCGCCGCGTGATCCCGGGGGTGTCGGTGGGGATGATGAGCGCGCTGATGCCCTTGTGCTTCGGTGCGTCGGGGTCGGTGCGGACGAAGGTGAGGATGACATCGGCGTCGTGCGCGCCGGAGGTCCACACCTTCTGGCCGTTGACCACGAAGTGGTCGCCGTCGAGCACGGCCCGCGTGCGGAGGCTCGCGAGGTCCGAGCCGGCGTTGGGCTCGCTCATCCCGAGCGCGGCGGTCAGGTCGGCCCGCAGGATGGGGACCGCCCAGCGTGCCTTCTGCTGCTCGGTGCCGAAGGCGAGGATGGACGGGGCGATGATGCCCAGCGCCTGCGGGTTGAGGCTGGGCGCGATGTTGCGCCGGGCCAGCTCCTCCTGGTGGACGAACTGCTCGAGCAGGCCGGCGTTGCGGCCGCCGTGCTCGGGGGCGTTGCCGGGCACGAGCCAGCCGGCGTCGAACAGCGTGCGCTGCCACGCCCGAGCCCAGGCCGGCACGTCGGCGGTCGATCCGGGGCGCTCGGTGGTGTCGGCCGCGGCGGGGGCGTTGCCGTCCAGCCACGCCGCGAACTCGCGCCGGAACGCCTCGGTGGCCTCGTCGAAGGTCAGTCGCACGGTTCAGGTCCCCGTCGCTCGCCGTGAGCCGTCCATGACGCTGCGGCCGACCTTCGCCCGGTGCGCAGCGGCCCCTCCGAGGAGGAGCTCCCCGGCCTTGGCCCGGCGGAGGTACAGGTGCACGTCGTTCTCCCAGGTGAAGCCGATGCCGCCGAAGAGCTGGATGCCGTGCTGGAACACGATGTGTTGGGCGTCGCCGGCGGCGGCCTTGGCCATCGAGGCGGCCAGCGACCGCCGGTCGTCGTCCTCGGCGATGGTGAGGGCGGCGAAGTAGCCGAGGGCCCGGGCCCGTTCGATGGCGACGTACATGTCGACGGCCTTGTGCTTGACGGCCTGGAACGAACCGATCGGCACGCCGAACTGCTCCCGGCCGCGGGCGTACTCGAGCACCATGTCGAGGGCCCGCTGGCAGGCGCCGACCGTCATCATCGCCAGCCCGGCGACGGCCGCGTCCAGGGCCCGCTCGAACCCGGCGGCCGCGTCGGGGCCGGCCAGCCGCCGGTCCTCGCCGACGGTGGCGCCGTCGAAGGTCACCTCGGCGACGTGCAGGGCCTGGTCCAGGGAGGGCGTGCGGCGGACCTGGGTGGCCCCGGCCGGCACGACGAAGGCCGCCGGGCCGCGCTCGGTCGCGGCCAGCACCGCCAGCTCGGCGGCCCGGTCGCCGTCGATCACGAACGCGGCGGTGCCGCGGAGCCGCCAGCGGTCGCCGGCCCGGGTGGCCTCGACGGCGGGGGTGCGGGGATCCCAGCGCCCGTCCGCCCCGGCGAGGGCCAGCGTCCCGGGGCACGCCTCCGACGCCACCGCACCGAGGAACCGGCGGCGTTGCCCCTCGTCGCCGCAGGCGGCGACGACCGGCACGAACTGCGTGGTGGTGGCCAGGAAGGGGGTCGGGTCGCCGACGTAGCCGAGCTGCTCGACCACGATGGCCAGCTCGACGGCCGACGCCCCGAGGCCGCCGTGCTCGGCGGCGATGGCGAGGGCCGGCCAGTCGAGCCCGGCGAGGGTGCGCCACAGGTCGGCCGGGTCCTGGTCCCCGCCGAGGACGGCGCGGAGGTACGACGGCGGGCACTCCTTGGCCAGCACCTCGGCCGCGGCCGCCTGGAGGCCGAGCTGGTTCTCGTCGAACTCGAAGTCCACCCCGCCACCTTCCCGTGGAGAATCAAATTATCGAACCACGCGAGGTCGGCTCTTGCAAGCGGCGGGGCTCTCCGTGGAGACTCCCTCGCCGGGGCGGGGTCGCCCCTGCGGGTGCGAAAGGTCGCACCCGGGACGGAAGGTGGGCCATGACGACACGGTTCCAGGGCAAGGTCGCGCTCATCACGGGCGCCGGGTCCGGGATGGGCCGGGCGATCACGCTGCGGCTCGCCGGGGAGGGCGCGTCGGTGCTCGGGGTCGACGTCGACGAGGCCGGGCTGGAGGAGACCAGGGCGCTCGCCCCGGGTGCCGTGGCGGTCCACCGGGCCGACCTCGGCGATCCGGAGGCGTGCGCCGCCGCCGTGGCGACCTGCGTCGAGCGGCACGGCGGGCTGGACGTGCTCGGCAACGTCGCCGGCGTCATGCTCGCCGCCCACGCCACCGACGTCTCGCTGGAGCAGTACCGCCGGGTGATGGGCGTCAACCTCGACGCCTGCTTCTTCCTGTCCCAGGCCGCCATCCCCCACCTGCTCGAGCGCGACGGCAACATCGTGAACATCGCGTCGAACGCCGGTCTGATGGGTCAGGCGTACACCGTCGCCTACTGCATGACCAAGGGCGCGATCGTGCAGCTCACGCGC
>DASSGC010000264.1:0-23725 GCA_035693765.1 Acidimicrobiales bacterium | reverse complement strand
CCGTCCCGACCAGGTGCCCGCCGGCGGTCGCGAGGTCGACCGCCCGGTCGAGCAGCGCGGACTTGCGCGAGGCGTGCGGGCCCTCGATGTCGAGGAGCTGGCCGTGACCGGCGCCGAGGGCGCCGATCAGCTCGACCGCTCGATCCTCGACGGCGCGCCCGGGGTCCGTTGCGCCCTCGGGCCCGTCCGGGGCGGGCGGGGAGACGACGTCCGGGCCCCCGGCCGATGTCCCGCCGGGCGTCGTGTCCTCGACCGGCGCCACCAGGCGGTAGCCGCGACCGTAGATCGTGCGGATGATGCGCTGATCGCGGCCCGTGTCGCCGACGGCGCGCCGGGCCGACTTGATCCGGCTCGTCAGCGCCGACTCCGAGACGAACCGGTCACCCCAGACCTCGTCGAGCAGCTCGTTCTTGCTCACCAACCGGTCGCCCTGGCGCGCCAGGTAGGCGAGCACCTCGAACACCTGCGGCTCGAGCGCCACCACCCGCCCCGCCCGCCGGAGCTCGTGCCGCCCGAGGTCAAGCTCACAATCGGAGAACGCGATCCGCACGCCATCATGATCGCACGGCGCCTCCGGACCCATCCCGTCGAACGTCGTGCCCGCTCTCGCTCGTCATCGGCGGATCGCGGGTCACGCCGGCGCCCGGCGGTGCAGCACGGCGACCGTCGCGGCCAGGAGCGCCACGATGAAGCCGGCCAACACGGCCCACCCCTCGACCGGGCTCCCCGCGAACGCGGCGTGCTGGGCCGAGGCGGCGAGCCGGTCGAGCTCGAGCGCCCGCCCCAGCGATTCGAAGGCCCAACGGTTGGCCAGCCCGGCGCTCATCGCCCGGCCGGGACCCGCCATGTCGGGGACGGGGACGATCGCCCCGGCGAACAGGACCTGCGGGAAGCACAGCATGGGCAGCGCCAGCGTGGCCTGCGCCACGTTGGTCACCGCGGCCGAGGCGAGCAGGCCGAGCGCCAGCGCGGCCAGCGCCTCCAGCGTGAGGGTCACGAGGAGCCCGGCGTAGGCGCTCCCGGTCGCCGGTGGCAACCGGTCGAGAGCACGGAGCACCGCGAGCATCCCGCCCGCCACCACGAAGAGCACGGGCGTGAGCACGGCCACCTTCGCACCGACGTACGCCGTCACGTGCAGGCCGGCCAACCGCTCCCGCCGGAGGATGGCCATCTCCCCGACGATCTGGAGCAGCCCGTAGGTCAGCCCGAAGAAGAACCCGGCGAACGCCAGCCAGAACACCGTCTGGGTCGCCTCGCCCGACGACCCGGCCGCGGCGGCGAACGCACCCGGGCGGAACAGCACGGCCATCATCGCGATCACCAGCGCCGGTGACCCGACGAGCACCCCCAGCGTCAGCCGGTTCCGGACCAGGAGGTCGGCGCTGCGCCGGGTGAGCACGGCCCACTGGCGCAGCGGTCCCGCCCGCCGGCGGGCCTGCGGGTCGCGCCGGGGCGGCCGGCTCGGCACACCGGACGCGTGCCGGGCCTCGGGGCCGTCGCCGCGCCGGCGGACCGCAGCGAACCGGCGCGCCCACGCCTCGGGGGTGTCCTCGAGCGCGAGGCGCTCGTAGGCGACGGTGAGGTCGCCGGTCGCGAAGTGCCGCCGCGCCTCGGCAGGGGTCCCCACGAACGCCAGGTACCCGTCGCGGGCGAGGAACACGATCCGGTCGCACAGGTCGATGTCGGTCGGGCTGTGCGTGGTGAGGACGATCGTCGTGCCGGCCCCCGCCAGCCGGCGGAGGAGCCTCAGCACCTCGCGGGCCGTCGCCGGGTCGAGGCCGGACGTCGGCTCGTCCAGGAAGAACACCGCAGGGCGGGTGAGCATCTCCACCGCGATGCTCGCCCGCTTGCGCTGCCCGCCGGACAGCGACCCCACCCGCACGTTCGCCCGCCCCGCGAGGTCGAACGCGGCGAGCACCTCGTCGACCGTCCGGTCCACCACCTCGGGCGCCGTGCTCGCGGGGAGCCGGAGCTGCGCGGCGTAGCGGAGCGTGCGGGCCAGCGGCAGGTCCCGGTGGATGATGTCGTCCTGGGGCACGTAACAGATGTCCGACCGGTCGTGAGCGCCGGCGATGCGCACCTCTCCCGCCGCCGGCCGCCGGATGCCGATCATCGTCTCCAGCAGCGTCGTCTTCCCCGCGCCGCTGCCGCCGACGATCGCGACGACCTCGCCGGCGGCCACCGAGAACGAGACGTCGTGCAGGGTGGTGCGCCCCTGGGTGCGCTGCGACACCCCCCGCACCTCGACGGCGGCGCCGCTCGCCCGGCGGCCGCCGGCGCTGCTGTCGGTTGTCGGATCGGCGACGGTGCGCATGACATCACTCCCGGAGGACGAGGATCGAACGCCCTGATCGTCCGCCGGCCGCGAGGCGCAAGCTTGGAGCGAGTGAGGAGAATCCCGGGAGGTGTTGCGTTGGGCCGCGTTACTCCGCGAGCTGGCGGGCGAGCGACTGCACCACGTCGATGTACTCGTCGATCATCTCGTACACGACCTCGGCGGCCGGCTTGACCCGGTTCATCGACCCGACGATCTGGCCCACGAAGTAGTTGGCGAGCTTCTCGGCGCCCGAGCCGCCGCGGTGGGCGGCCCGGTCGATGCGGACGAGCGCCTCGTCGACGAGAACGGGCTGCAGCGGCATGGCGAGCGGCGCCGGGGTAGCCGGGTCGTCCCACTCGTCGGTCCACGCCGATCGCAGCTGGCGGGCGGGCTTGCCGGTGCGCGACCGCGACCGGACGGTGTCGGACGACCGGGCCCGCAACATCTTCTCCTTCACCACCGGATGGGTCTCGGCCTCCTCGGTGGTCAGCCAGACCGATCCGCACCAGACGCCCTGGGCGCCCAGCGCCATGGCGGCGGCCATCTGGCGGCCCCGGCCGATGCCGCCCGCGCCGAGCACCGGCACGTCGCCGACCGCGTCGACGATCTCGGGGATCAGGACCATGCTGCCGATCTCGCCGGTGTGGCCGCCGGCCTCGGATCCCTGGGCGACGATGAGGTCGACGCCGGCGTTGACGTGCCGCTCGGCGTGGATCGCCGTGCCCGCGAGCGCCCCGATCCGCCGGCCCTCCTCCTTCGCCCGCCCGATCATGTGCTCGGTGGGTGGCCCCAGCGCGTTCACGACGAGCGTGGTGCGGTGGGCGAGGGCGATCTCGAGCTGCGGGTCGGCTCGGCCGGCCGAGAAGATGGTGCCCGCGCCGCCGGTGGCGATGCCCCCCGAGGAGCGTGCGAGGTCGTCGCCCACCAGATCGGGGACCTCGTAGCGGCGCAGGATGTCCTCGACGAACGCCACGTGCTCCGGCGGGATGAGCGCGTGGATGGCCTCGGCCGTGAGCCCACCCTCGTCGGAGCCCGCGTACCTGGCGGGGACGATGAGGTCGACCCCGTAGGGGCGGTCGCCGATCTCGGACTCGATCCAGCGGAGATCGATCTCCAGCTGCTCGGGCGAGTGCGCGACGGCACCGAGGACGCCCATGCCGCCCGCCTTGGACACCGCGGCGACCACGTCGCGGCAGTGGCTGAAGGCGAGGATCGGCACGTCGATGCCGAACATCTCGGTGATGGCAGTGCGCATGGCTCACGCTCCCCGTGGTGGGGCCGGCCGCACCCAGGCAGCCGGCCGCTTCTCCAGGAAGGCGGACATGCCTTCCCGGGCATCGTCACCGGCGAACAGGGAGGCCGACAGCTCGGCGGTCATGGCGAAGGCCTCGTCGACCGGCAGCCGCGGCACCTCCGCCAGCAGCCGCTTGGACGCGGCGATGGCCGCCGGGCTGCCGGCCAGCAGGTCGCCGACCACGGCATCGATCTCGTCGTCCAGCCGCTCCGCGGGCACCGCCGCGTTGACGAGGCCCATGCGCGCCGCCTCGGCCGCCGTGAAGCGTGTGCCGCGCAGGAAGGCGGCACGGGCATCGACGGCCCGCAGCTTGGGCAGGCACACGACCGAGATCACCGCCGGCGCCACGCCCACCCGGACCTCGGTGAACCCGAACTTCGCGTCCTCGGTCGCGACGGCGACGTCCATGGCGGCGGCCAGCCCCATGCCGCCGGCCACGCAGTGCCCGGCGATGCGGCCCACGTAGGGCTTGGGCGAGCGGGCGAAGCGCCCGAACAGCTCCTGCGGGCTCCGCACGGCCGGCGGCGCGCCGGCGGGCGCCGACGAGCGCTCGGCCAGGTCCGCACCGGCGCAGAACGTGGTGCCGGTGTTCGTCAGCACGACGACGCGGACCTCGGGGTCGGCGTCGGCGGCGTCCAGCGCCTCGACCAGCTCGCCCACGAGCCGGGCGCCGAGCGCGTTGCGCCGGTCCGGGTCGTCGAGCGTGACGGTGAGGACACCGCCCCGGAGGTCGGTGCGGACGACGGCCATCACGCGGCCCTCGGGCGGGGCCCGTCGGTGGCGGGCCCGGCGAACGCCTGCGCCTTCTCGAGCCAGTCGCGGGCGACGTCGCCCGTCACCGTCAACCGCGTGTCGTCGACGTGGCGGCGCTGGGTGACGACGAGGCAGAAGTCGAGCGCCGGACCGGCGACGCGGCCGCCGGCGTCGCCCGGCCCGAACGACCACACCGCACCCGACGGCCCGGTGAGCTCGACGCGGACGTCGCCCCCCGGCGGCTCCAGCCCCCGGTTGGCGTACGACCAGCCCCGGGTGATCACGCCCAGCCGGGCGATGTGGCGCAGGCGATCGGTCGCCGGCCGCTCGCGGCCCAGCGCCTCGGCGACGTCGTGGCCGTGGGCCCAGCACTCCATCAGGCGCGCGGTCAGGAACGACTTGGCCCCCATCGACGGCCCGTACCAGGCGACGCGCGCGTCGTCGGTGAGCGTGGCGGCCGCGTCGGCGAGGCGCCGGCGGTTGGCCCTCCACGCCCCCAGCAGCTCCGGCGGCGCGAGGTGGCGGTGCAACGTCAGCGTGTCCACCCGCTCGGGTGACGCGAACAGCTCCTCGGCCGACGCGCGGAACGCGTCCGGGTCGACGATCGCCGTGGCCGCCGCGCCGTCGAAGTAGGTGAGGTGACCGATCTGGTCGGCCACCGTCCATCCGGCGGCGGACGTGTCGAGCCTCCACTGCGCGTCGGGGAGGTCGGCCACCAGGGTGTCGAGCGACTCCTGCTCGGCCCGCAGGTCGGCGGCGAGCTCGCGCACGTCGGTCATCGTGGTCCCTCCTCGTCGTGGGGTGCGAGGCCGGCGAGCACGAGCGCGACGACCTCGTCGGCGGCCTCCTTCGGTGACGACCGCAGCGTCGGGATGACCTGCGGGCGGGCGAAGAACCGCCCGAGTCCGCCGAGCACGCGTGCCACCGCCGCGGTGTCGACGTCGGCGGTGACGTCTCCGTGCTCCACCGCCAGGTCGAGCAGCGTGCGGGTGACCTCATACAGGTACTCGTTGTGCGCGTCGCTCAGCTGCTGGGCGGCCGGGACCGCCGCCAGGTCGCGGGCGAACGCCTCGGTCCAGCCGCTCACGGCCACGGTGGCGGCCTCGAGGTAGGCCCGCACGGCGTCGAGCGGCGCCAGGTCGACGCCGATGGCGTCGCTGGCGGTGCGCCCGATCCGCCACAGCCGGCGGTCGAGCACCACCAGGACGAGCTCGTCACGGCGGGGCGCCAGCGCGTACAGGGTGCGGAGCGAGCAGTTGAGCCGCGCCGCGAGCTCGGCCATGGTCAGCTCGGCGAACCCGTCCGCCACCACCAGTTCGAGCTGGTCGAGCACCTGGCGCTGGCGGTCGGTCAGCGCGCGCTCGCGGTCGCGGTCGAGCAGGGGGCGCGGCCGGGGCACGGCGTGCAGCCGCCGCCGCAACTCGGTGAGCTGCTCGACCGCCGTCATGTCACCCGGGGCTCGCGGGGCAGGCCGAGGACGTGCTCGGCCACGATGTTGCGCTGGATGGCGAAGGTCCCACCGCCCAGCGTCAGCGCCGGGGAGAAGAGGAACCCGTAGTGCCAGACCGGGTCGACGCCGCTGACCTGCGCTGCGCCGTTGATCTCGGTCGGGCCGCTGCGGGCCTGGGGCGGCACCTCGCCCGCCGGTCCCGATCCCGTGAGCATCGCCTCCGCGCCCGCGAGGTCCTTCGCCAGGCCCATGACGTGCTGTCCGTGCTCGTCCGCCAGGACCTTCTGGATCGACGCCTCGGGCCCCGGCGTGCGACCGGCGATGCGGGCGCTCAGCGTGCGCAGCCGGTTGAGCCGCAGCACCTCGGCCTCGCAGTGCAGCGCCGCGAGCCGCTGGCGCAGGACCGGCTCGCCGACACCGCCGGCCCGGCGGACCAGGTCGATCAGCACGGCGGCCGACGGGCCGGCACCCCACAGCGAGCCGGCCGACGACAGCATCACCCGCTCGTTGGACAGCGTCATCAGCGCCAGGCGCCAGCCCTCACCCTCGGCGCCCACCCGCAGCGATGCCGGGATCCGCACGCCGTCGAGGAACACCTGGTTGAACGAGTGAGCCGTGGTCATGTCGATGATCGGCTGCAGCGACAGCCCGGGCGCGTCCATCGGGCAGATGAAGTAGGAGATGCCCTTGTGCCTGGGGGCATCCGGGTCGGTGCGGGCGAGCAGGATGCCGTAGCGGCTCCGGTGGGCCCCGCTGGTCCAGATCTTCGAGCCCTCGATCACGTAGCCGTCGCCGTCGCGCACGGCCCGAGTCGTCAGCGCGGCCAGGTCCGATCCGGCGTCCGGCTCGCTGAACAGCTGGCACCACTGGTCCTCGCCGCTGAGGATGCCCGGCAGGAAGCGCTCGCGCTGCTCGTCGGTGCCGGCCAGCAGGATGACCGGCGCCGCCCAGCCGATGCCGATGCCGGCGGGGCGCTGGACGCCCGCCCGCTCGAGCTCCTCGTCGATGATCAGCTGGTGCACCGGATCGGCGCCGACGCCCCACGGCGGCGGCCAGTGGGGCACGACGTAGCCGGCCCCGGCCAGGTCGCGACCGGTCGGGTCCGGGTGCCCGGCGAGCCACCGGCGCACCGCCAGGCGCCGGGGATCGTCGTCCGCGGGGAGGTCGAAGTCCACGTCAGCCCTCCCCGAGCAGCACGGCGGGGATGTCGACCACGCGAGCGCGCAGCCACTCGCCGAGGCTCTTGGCCTGGCCGTCCTGGCGGGTCGACGCCGCGACCCCCTCCTGCAGCAGGCCGTGGATGACGAAGTTCAGCGAGCGGAGCGCGGGCAGGCGGTGGCGCTCCACGGCGAGGGACCCGGTCTCGGGCAGCAGCGTCCGCAGGCGCTCGACCGTGAGGAAGCCGTCGAGCCACGCCCAGGCCCGGTCGCTGCGGGCGAACACGCCGAGGTTGGCGTTGCCGCCCTTGTCGCCGGAGCGGGCGCCGACGACGCGGCCGATGGGCGCCCGCACGAGATCGCCTGCCGGTGCGGCGACATCCGGTCCCGCCGCAGGTGCGACGTCGGTCGCGCCGGGCGGCGCGACCGAGTCGACGACCGTGCGGTCGCCGCCGACCACGACGACGTGCTGGGGCACGAGGCCGGCGGGGACGGCGGCCGGGCGGTACACGCCGTAGGGGCGGCCCTCGCCCGGGCCGCCGCCCACGCCGAAGAAGCCCGGGATGGTCGCCAGGCCCAGCTCGACCATCGCGCTCGACACGGCCCGGCCCACCTTGCGCTGGTCCGGGTCCTTGACCGTCAGGCGCCACACGGCGACCGCCTCCTCGTTGGTGGCCGGATCGGGCTTGTCGGTGCGCACGAGGCGGGTGGTGACGCTGGCGAAGTCGTCGGGGCCGACGGGGCACGCCACCCAGAACGCCTCCTCGACGAGGCGGGCCTTGTCCTCGATGTCGAGGCCGGTCAGGGCGATGCCGATGTCGTTGCGGAACCCGCCCAGCTCGTTCATCGCGACCTTGAGCGTGGGCGGCGGCGGCTCGCCCCTGGTGCCGTGGACCCGCACACGGTCGCGCCCGACCTGCTCGAGCCGGACGGTGTCGAAACGGGCGGTGACGTCCGGTCCCAGGTAGGCGGGACCGCCGATCTCGTAGAGGAGCTGCGCGGTGACCGTGCCGATCGACACCTCACCGCCCGTACCGTCGTGCTTGCCGATCACCGACGAGCCGTCGGCACCGATCTCGGCCCAGGGGAAGCCCACCCGGGCCATGCCCGGGACCTCCGTGAAGAAGGAGTAGTTGCCGCCCGTCGCCTGGGCGCCGCACTCGATGACGTGCCCGGCGACCACCGCGCCGGCCAGCGCGTCCCAGTCGTCGCGTGCCCAGCCGTGGTGCCACGCCGCCGGGCCGCACACCACCGCGGCGTCGGTGGTCCGGCCGGTCACGACGATGTCGGCCCCGCGGTGGAGCGCCTCGGCGATGCCCCAGCACCCGAGGTAGGCGTTGGCGCTCACGAACCGGGACGTGTCCCCGATCGGCTCGCCGGTGTCGAGGTGGGCGAGGTCCACCCCGGCGGCGACCAGCTCGTCGAGCCGGGGCAGCAGGTCGTCGCCCTGCACGTAGGCGATCGTCGGCGCCAGACCCAGCCGGTCGGCCACCTCGGCGACGGCCTCGGCGCAACCGTCGGGATCGAGCCCGCCGGCGTTGGACACCACCTTGATGCCGCGGTCGAGGCAGGTGCCCATCACCTGCTCCATCTGCTGCACGAACGTGCGGGCGTAGCCCCCGCCGGGCCGCTTCGCACGGGTGCGGGCGAGGATGAGCATGGTGAGCTCGGCCAGCCAGTCACCGGTCAGCACGTCGATGGGGCCGCCCTCGACCATCTCCCGGGCCGCCGACAGGCGGTCGCCGTAGAACCCCGAGCAGTTGGCGATGCGGAGGGGACCGGCCATCAACCGTCCTCCAGCACCAGCAGCACGGCGCCGTTCTCGACGTGCTCGCCCGCCGTGACCCGCACCTCGGCGACCACGCCGTCGACGGGCGCCCGCACGTGGTGCTCCATCTTCATGGCTTCCAGCACGACCAGCACCTGCCGCTCGGTCACGTGGTCGCCGGGTGCGCAGCGGACGTCGAGCACGACGCCGGGCATCGGCGCCTCGAGCCCGCCGACCCTGGCCTCCCTGCCCGGCACCACGAAGCGCGGCACGAGGTCGAGCGTCACGGTGCCGCCCGTCGCCTGCACGTGCAGGTGGTCGCCCGCCGGCGTCACCCGCGTCACCCGCCGGTGCCCGTCGACCTCGACGTCGACGTGGGTCGGCGACCAGGCATGGACGCGGGCGGCACGACCGTCGCCCAGTGCGAACGACCCGTCGCGCCGAGCCTGGTAGCGCACGTCGATCGTGCCGTCGCCGTGCCGCAGCACCACCTGCTGCATCGGCAGGCGGGCGTTGCGCCAGCCGCTCGGCACCGTGGCGAGCACCGGCGCCGCCGCCCGGTTCGCCCCCTGCAGCCACAGGGCGGCCGCGACGGCGGCACGGGCCACCTCGCCGTCGTCGGGACCAGCCGGCCCGGGAGCGACGCGCTCGACGAAGTCGGTCGTGGTGTCGCCCGCGAGGAAGGACGGATGGCGCAGCACGGCCACCAGGAAGTCGCGGTTGGTCGTGACCCCGCCGACGTGCAGCCGTTCGAGCGCGCCGGCAAGGCGGGCCGCCGCCTCGGCCCGGGTGGGCGCGTGGGCGACGACCTTGGCCAGCATCGGGTCGAACGCCACGCCGACCACCGACCCCGCCTCGACGCCCGAGTCCCACCGCACGGCCGGCTCGGCCGGCGGTGCGAAGGCGGCCAGCGTGCCGGTGGCGGGCAGGAAGCCCGCGGCAGGGTCCTCGGCGTAGAGCCGGGCCTCGATGGCGTGGCCGGTGAACGACACCGCCGCCTCGCCGTAGCCGAGCGGCTCGCCCATGGCCACCCGCAGCTGCTCGCGCACGAGGTCGATGCCCGTCACCTCTTCGGTGACCGGGTGCTCGACCTGCAGGCGGGTGTTGACCTCGAGGAACCAGAACTCACGGGTGTCGTCGTCCACGAGGAACTCGACCGTGCCCGCCGACCGGTAGCCCAGCGTCCGGGCCAGGCGCAGGGTGGCGTCGCCCATGGCGGCGCGGAGCTCGGGATCGACGACGGGCGAGGGTGATTCCTCGACGATCTTCTGGTGTCGCCGCTGGATCGAGCACTCGCGCTCGCCCAGGTGCACGAGCGCACCGTGCTCGTCGCCGAGCACCTGGAACTCGACGTGGCGCGACCGGGCCACGTAGCGCTCCAGGAACACGCGGTCGTCGCCGAACGCACCGGCCGCCTCGCGCCGGGCGGCGGCGACGGCCTCGGCCAGATCACCCGGCGAGGTCACGACGCGCATGCCCTTGCCGCCGCCGCCCGCCGCCGCCTTCACCAGCAGGGGGTAGCCCAGGGTGCCGGCCGCGCCGGGGTCGCCCGACGAGCGCAGCGTCGGCACGCCCGCGGCGTCCGCCGCCTTCTTCGCGGCCAGCTTGTCGCCCATGGCCTCGATGACCTCGGGTGGCGGGCCCACCCACACGAGCCCGGCCTGGATGACCGCTGCGGCGAACGCGGCGTTCTCCGCCAGGAAGCCGTAGCCGGGGTGCACGGCCTCGGCCCCGGTGGCGGTCGCCGCGGCGACGATCGCGGCGGCATCGAGGTAGCCGCCCGGCAGGCGCACCGCCTCGTCGGCCTCGCCGACGTGCGGCGCGGCCGCGTCGGCCTCGGCGTACACCGCGACGCACCGCAGCCCCATCGCCCGGGCCGTACGGAAGATGCGGCGGGCGATCTCGCCGCGGTTGGCGACGAGCAGCGTGGTGAACGGGCGGCCGGTCACAACCGGAACACGCCGTAGCCCGGCGCGCCCTCGACGGCGCGGTTGGCCACCACGGACAGGCACATGCCGAGGACCGTGCGGGTGTCGCGCGGGTCGATGATGCCGTCGTCGCTGATCGCCCCGGTGGCCACGAGGGCCAGCGACCCCCTCTCCTGCACCTCCTCGACGGCGGCCACGATCTTGGCGTCCTCCTCCTCGTCGAAGGGGATGCCCTTGCGCGCCGCCTGGCCCCGCCGGACCTGCGACATGACCCCGGCGATCTGCTTGGGACCCATCACGGCGATCTTCGCCGTGGGCCACAGGAAGGTGAACCGGTTGCCGAAGGCCCGGCCCGACATGCCGTAGGTCCCCGCGCCGTACGACGAGCCGATGGTCACCGTGAGGTGGGGCACGGTCGAGTTCGCGACGGCGTTCAGCATCTGCGAGCCCTTCTTGATGATCCCGCCGGCCTCGAAGTCGCGGCCCACCATGTAGCCGGTGATGTTCTGGAGGAACAGCAACGGCACGTCCACCTGGTTGCACAGCTGGATGAAGTGGGTCGCCTTCTCGGCGGACTCGGAGTAGAGGACGCCGTTGTTGCCGAGGACGCCGACGGGATGGCCGTGGATCGAGGCCCACCCGCACACCAGCGTCGGGCCGTACCGGGGCTTGAACTCCTCGAACCGGGACCCGTCGACCACCCGGGCGAGGACGTCCCGCACGTCGACGGGCTCGCGCAGGTCGCGGCTCACCAGCCCGAGCAGCTCATCGGGGTCGTGGACGGGCTCGTCGGGGGGGAGCGACGGCGGCGGGCCGTGCTTGCGCCAGTTGAGGTGCGACACGACCTCGCGGCAGATGCGGATGGCGTCCATCTCGTCCTCGGCGAAGTAGTCACCGAGGCCCGACACCTCCGCGTGCAGGCGGGCGCCGCCGAGCGTCTCGTCGTCGCTCTCCTCCCCGGTCGCCATCTTCACCAGCGGGGGGCCGGCCAGGAAGATCTTCGACCGCTCCTTGATGACGATGACGTAGTCGGACAGGCCGGGCTGGTAGGCGCCACCGGCGGTCGACGACCCGAACACCACGCACACCGTCGGCACGCCCAGCTTCGACAGCTCGATCATCTCGTAGAACTGCCGGCCCGTCTCGGCGAAGTGCGTGGTCTGGGCGCTGCGGCCACCGCCGTCCGGGTTGATGCGCAGGTCGGCCCCGGCAGACTCGACCCGGCTGACGTAGGGGACGCGGTTGTCGCGGGCGATCTCGATCGCCCGCGACCACTTCTTGGCGGCATAGGGCGTGAGCGCACCGCCGAGGACCGAGGGGTCGTTGCCCATGATCACGCACTCGACGCCGGCGATGACGCCGATGCCCACGACCATCCCGCCGCCGAGCGCGTAGTCCGAGTCGTAGCCCGCCAGGGCGCTGATCTCGAGGAACGGGCTGTCGGGGTCGAGGACGTTGGCGATGCGCTCGCGGATCGGCAGCTTGCCCCGCGAGCGCAGCCGGTCCATGGCAGCCGGGCCACCGCCTGCCTCGGCCTCGTCGAGCAACCGGTCGACCACCTCCAGCTGTTCCAGCAGGTCGGCCCGGTTGCGCCGGAACGCCTCGCCGGTGGTGTCGACCAGCGACCGCAGGGTCGGTGCGATCGGCATGCGAGCCATGGTGCGACCGTAGAGCGGTAATCTGACGCCGTCAACGTTACCGAGGGCTTCGGGGGCACCCACGCTGGCCGCGGTTGGCACGAGGGGTGCTTCGCGTCTCAGCGGGGTAGGCGCCGGGTCCAGGCGAGAGCCGGTATGACCCGGGTGACTGCGTGACATGTAGGCCAGGCGACGACCCGGTCTCGGCGGCCGCCGACGTGGTGCGGTGCGAGGAACCGCACCGGGTCCAGGTCGTAGCTCTGGTCGATCCTCCCGAGACGGCCTCGGGCGGGTCGGGTCCCCGTCACAGCCCGAATGGGACCGGCACGAGGAGGTCGAATGCTGGCCCGCCGTCGAGAGGTTCCTAGGCCGGCCGATCGACCCCTACGGACGTTTCACGATCGGCACCCTGATCCCGAGCGGCCGTTGTCGGCGCCGTGGGCCTCGGGGCTCGAGACCATGCATCCAGCGAGCTGGGACGCCGGCACGCGCACTGTTCACTGCTTCCTGGGCCAGGCCAAACGACGCCCACGAGTGAACACCCATGTCAGAACCAGTTCGACACTGATCCAGACCGAAAGGTCGCCCCATTCGACCGTCCGCCGATCCGCGCGGCCTCGGGCATTACATGATCCGCCCGGAAACCACCGAACGCGCGATCGCCTTGCTCACCGCCACTATGATCCGGGCGCCATATGATCATCACGCGTACGCCGTTGCGGATCTCCATCGGAGGCGGCGGTACCGACCTTCCCTCCTACTACCGGCGCAACGGCGGCCACGTCATCTCGGCCGCCGTGAACAAATATGTCTACATAGCGATCAACGATACTTTCACCGACGACTACGTCATCAAGTACTCGTCGATGGAGCGGGTCGACCGGGTCGACGACATCCAGCACCCCCTGGTGCGGGAGGCGTTGCGCCTGCACGGGGTGGGGGGCGCGAAGGAGATCGTGAGCATCGCCGACATCCCGGCGGGCACGGGCCTGGGATCGTCGGGCGCCTTCACGGTGGGACTGCTCCGGGCGTTGCACGCCTACAAGCGCCAGCACGTCACCGCGGCAGCCCTCGCCGAGGAGGCGTGCCACATCGAGATCGACGTGCTGGGCGAGCCGGTGGGCAAGCAGGACCAGTACATCGCCGCGTTCGGGGGCCTGACGTGCTTCGCGATCGGCGTGGACGGGCGGGTGCAGGTGTCGCCGCTGGCGGTGTCGACCGACACCCTCCGCGACCTGGAGGAGCGCCTGCTGCTGTTCTTCACGGGGTACTCGCGGCGGGCCGGCGACGTGCTGTCCGACCAGGACCGGCGGTCGTCGCAGGGCGACGAGGCGATGCTGAGCCGCCTGGCCGAGACCGAGGCCATCGGTCGCCGCATCGGCACCGCCCTCACGCATGGCGACACCACCGAATACGGCGCCCTCATGCACGAGCACTGGCTGGCCAAGCGTGACCGGTCCCCCCAGATGTCGAACCGGGAGATCGACCGCTGGTACCAGCTCGGCGTCGACAACGGTGCCGTGGGCGGCAAGCTCGTCGGGGCGGGGTCCGGCGGCTTCCTGATGTTCTACGCCAAGGATCCCGACCAGCTCCGGGAGGCGATGACCGGTGCCGGCCTCGCCGAGGTGCGGTTCAGATTCGACCACGACGGCAGCACCGTCACCGTGCGGAACTAGCGACAGGCGGCGGAGCGATGCAGGTCCTCGTGCTTGCCGGCGGCCTCGGGAGCCGGATGTACCCGCGCACGCAGACGATCCCCAAGGCGTTGCTGCCGGTGGCCGGCCGGCCGTTCGTCGAGCACCAGGTTCGCCTGCTGGCGGCCAACGGCGTGCGCGACGTCGTCTTCTCGATCGCCCACCTCGGAGGGATGATCCGCGACGTGCTCGGCGACGGGCGGCGGCTCGGCGTCGAGGTCCGCTACGTCGACGAGGGCTTCGACCGGCGCGGCACCGGCGGCGCGGTGCGTCTGTTCGCGGGGTGTGACCTGGCCGACGACGAGTTCGCCGTGCTCTACGGCGACTCGTACCTGCCCATCCGCTACGCCGAGGTGTGGGCCGCCTTCGCCGCCTGCGGGGCGCCGGCGCTCATGACCGTCTACGAGAACCGCGACCGATGGGACCTCAGCAACGCCGGGTTCCGCCCCGACGGCAGGGTCGAGTACCGCAAGCGCGCCGGCGCGGACAGCGGCCTGCGCTACATCGACTACGGCCTCTCGGTCGTCTCGCGGCAGCTCGTGCTCGACCACATCCCGGGGAACGACGTCAGCGACCTGGCCGACTTCTTCACCTCGCTGGGCGCGCAGGGCGAGCTCGCGGGTTTCGAGGTCCACGAGCGGTTCTACGAGGTCGGCTCGCCGGAGGGCGTCGACGACCTCGAGCAGCTTCTCCGTCCACGTACCGGAGCCGTCCGCCGATGACCCTCGACGTCGCACCCGTCACGACCGGCGACGTGCACCTCCTCGTGCCCGATGCCGACGACGCCGATCCCGAGGTGTCGATCGTCATCCCGGCGCTCAACGAGGCGCTGACCATCACCGACTTCGTGGCGTGGTGCCACCAGGGCCTGGCCGACGCCGGCGTCCGCGGCGAGATCCTGATCGTCGACAGCTCCGACGACGACACCGCCACGCTGGCCCTCGCCGCCGGGGCGCGCGTGCTGCGCACCCCGAAGCGGGGGCTGGGCCGGGCCTACATCGACGCTCTGCCCTTCGTCCGCGGTCGTTACGTGGTGATGGGCGACGCCGACTGCACGTACGACTTCCGGCGGCTGGGCGAGTTCGTCGAGCGGTTCCACGACGGCTACGAGTTCGTGATGGGCTCCCGCTGGAAGGGGTCGATCGAACCCGGCTCGATGCCCGCCCTCCACCGGCACTTCGGCACGCCGTTCACGACATGGATCCTGAACCGGGTCTACGGCAGCCGGTTCTCCGACATCCACTGCGGCATGCGGGGCATCACCCGTGACGCGCTCGAGCGCATGGACATCTCGTCCCAGTCGTGGGAGTACGCGTCGGAGATGGTGCTGAAGTCGGTGCACATGGGCCTGCGCACCGCCGAGGTGCCGGTCACGTTCCTCAGGGACCGTGAGGGCCGGCTCAGCCACCACAAGCGGTCGGGGTGGTTCTCGCCGTTCCAGGCGGCCTGGATCAACCTGCGCGCCATGTTCGTCTACGGAGCCGACTTCTTCGCCCTGAAACCCGGCCTCGTCGTGCTGGCGCTGGGCCTGCTGTTCACCCTGCCGCTGTCGCTGGGCCCGGTGACGGTCGGCGGCATCACCTTCTCGCTCTACTGGATGCTGCTCGGCGTGACGCTCACCATCGTCGGCCTCCAAAGCGTCTTCCTCGGCTGCATCGCGCAGGTGCTGTACGACTACTCCGGTCGGGCCAGCAGGCGGTGGGCGAGCACCTTCCGCTACACCCGCACCGTTGCCGTGGCCGGCGCGCTGGTGGTCGCCGGGTTGCTGCTGTCCCTTCCGCTCGTGGTCCGCTACGTCGGCAACGACTGGTCGCTGCCCGGGGGCCTCGGCACCGACGGCCATCTCGCCGTCCTGGGCCTTGCGGCGCTGACCTGCGGCTTCCTCACGTTCACCAACACGCTGCTGCTCCATGCGGCGCTGCTCCCCCGACCGCGGGGAGCGACCGGCCGATGACCGAGAAGTCGTCCGGCGAGGGATCGCGGGCAACCGCGTTCGGGCAGCAGGGCCGGTTGACACCAGTCGACCGGTTCGGCGTGTGGCTGTCGGGGCGGCGGATCAGGCGTCACGTACCGACCTTCGCCGGGCTGCGCATCGCCGACGTGGGTTGCGGCTACAACGCGAGCTTCGCCCGTTCCGTCCTCGACGACGTGGCAGAGGCGGTGCTGCTCGACGTGGCTCTCGAACCCGACCTGAAGCGCCTGCCCCGGGTGCGCCCGGTCGAGGGGCCCCTGCCCGACACGCTGGCGGAGATCGCCCCGGCGAGCGTCGACGTCGTGCTCTGCACCTCGGTGCTCGAGCACCTGTGGGAGCCGCAGCGCGCGCTCGACGAGATGCGGCGGATCCTGCGCCCCGCGGGCGTGTGCCTGGTGAACGTGCCGTCCTGGCGGGGCAAGTGGTTCCTCGAGCTGTCGGCCTTCCGCCTGGGACTGAGCCCGGCCGACGAGATGAACGACCACAAGGCCTACTACGACCCCCGCGACCTGTGGCCCCTGCTCGTCCGCGCCGGGTTCCGCCCGCAGGACATCCGGTTGGCGCGGCACAAGTTCGGCCTCAACACCTTCGCCGCGGCGGTGGTGCCGCCCGGACCCGACCCCGAACCCCCACCCCGATCGCCCACGGGAGCCTGATGCCCACCTTCACCGCGTCGTACCTCGACGAGACCCGCCGCATCCTCGACGCGCTCGACACCGCCAGCGTGGAGGCGGTCGCCGGCGACCTGGCGGCGGTGCGGTCGCGGGGCGGCCGGCTGTTCGTGCTGGGGGTGGGCGGTTCGGCCGCCCACGCCGGACATGCGGTGAACGACTTCCGCAAGCTGTGCGGGTTCGAGGCCTACGCACCCACCGACAACGTCTCCGAGCTGACGGCCCGGACCAACGACCAGGGCTGGGACACCGTGTTCTCGGCCTGGCTGGAGGGCTCGCGGTTGGGGCCGGACGATGCCGTGCTGGTGTTCTCCGTGGGCGGCGGTGACCTGGAGCGCAACGTGTCGCCCAACCTCGTGCGGGCAGTCGAGCTGGCCCGCAAGGTGGGTGCCGGCGTGCACGGCATCGTCGGACGCGACGGGGGCTTCACGGCCGCGGCGGCCGACTCGTGCGTGGTGATCCCGCCCCTGGTGGCCGAGCGGATCACGCCGCACACCGAAGGTCTGTGCGCGGTCGTGTGGCACCTGCTGGTCAGCCATCCGGCGCTCCAGCGCGACCCCACCCGGTGGGAGTCGGTCGCCGGGACAGCCCGATGACGGGCGGCGGCGATCGCTTCTTCGTCGTCGGCGGGGCCGGCTTCATCGGCGGGCACTTCGTCGACCGGCTGCTGGCCGATCCCGAGGTCGCGGCCGTGACCATCTACGACAACTACTCGTCGGGCCGGCGCTGGCACCATGCCGCCCACGACGGCGACCCCCGCTTCGCCGCGGTGGTGGGCGAGGTGGGCGACCTGCCCCGTCTCCGGGAGGCGATGGACGGCCACGACGTGGTGATCCACCTGGCCTCCAACCCGGACATCGCGGCGGCGCTCACCACCCCGGCCATCGACTTCGACCAGGGCACCGCGCTCACCAACAACGTGGTCGAGGCGATGCGCACGACGTCGGCCCGGCGCCTGCTCTACGCGTCGGGCAGCGGCGTCTACGGCGACCTCGGCCACCACGAGGCGCACGAGCACCACGGGCCGCTGGTGCCGACCTCGACGTACGGGGCCAGCAAGCTCGCCGGCGAGGCGCTGGCCAGCGCCTACGCCGCCATGTTCGACCTGACGGCGTGCGTGTTCCGGTTCGGCAACGTGGTGGGTCCCCGCCAGACGCACGGGGTGGGCTTCGACTTCGTCCGCCGCCTGCGCAAGGACCCGACGGTGCTGACCATCCTCGGCGACGGCTCGCAGAGCAAGTCGTACGTCCACGTCCGCGACGTGGTGTCGGCGGTGCTCACGGCCCATCGCCGGACGGTCGAGCCGTTCCGCGCCTACAACGTGGCCACCGGCGACTACATCACCGTGACCGAGATCGCCCGGCTGGCGGTCGAGGTGCTCGGCCTCGACCCGGCCACCGTCGCCTTCAGGTACACGGGCGGCGACCGGGGCTGGAAGGGCGACGTGCCGATCGTCCGCCTCGACACCTCGCGCATCCGCTCGCTGGGCTGGACCCACACGGCGAGCTCGGCCGACGCGCTGGCCGACGCCATGCGGGCGCTGGCCCGCGACGAGGCGGCAGGGCTTCTCTGACCATGACCGGGCGGCGCGCGGCGGTGTTCCTCGACCGGGACGGTGTGCTCAACGACGCCGTGGTGGTCGACGGTCGCCCCCGTCCCCCGGCCTCGGTGGCGGACGTCCGGATCAGCCGCGGCGTGCGCGAGGCCTGCCGCACGCTGCGCGAAGCTGGCTACCTGTTGATCGTCGTGACGAACCAGCCCGACATCGCCCGGGGGACGACGGCGCGTGACACGGTCGACGCCATCAACGACCACCTCCTCCGTGAGCTGGCGCTCGACGCCGTCTGCGTGTGCCCCCACGACGACGCCGACGGCTGCGCCTGCCGCAAGCCGGCCCCGGGTCTGATCCTCGATGCCGCCGACCGCTTCGGCGTCGACCTCGCCCGCAGCGTGCTGGTGGGCGACCGCTGGCGCGACATCGCGGCCGGGACCCGGGCCGGTGTGCGCACCGTGTGGGTCCGGCGCGACTACCGGGAGCCGGCGCCCGAGGCGCCCGACCACGTCGTCGACGGCCTGGCTGCCGCCGTACCACTCCTCGCACAACGCGGCCCGCGACAGGAGCACCCAACATGACGACCGAGCCGGTCCGCCCCACCGTGCGGATCTTCGCCGACGGGGCCGACATGGCCAGCATCCGCAAGCTGGTGGACGATCCGCGCATCGCGGGGTTCACCACCAACCCGACTCTCATGCGCAAGGCGGCCGTCGACGACTACGTGCGGTTCGCGCACGAGCTGCTCGAGGCCGTGCCCGACAGACCGGTGTCGTTCGAGGTGTTCAGCGACGACTTCGACGAGATGGCGGTCCAGGCCCGGCGCATCTCGTCGTGGGGCGAGCACGTCTACGTGAAGATCCCGATCACCAACACCGAGGGTGCCAGCAGCCTCGGCCTCGTCCGGCGCCTCAGCGGCGAGGGCGTGAAGGTCAACGTCACCGCCCTGCTGACCGCCGCGCAGGTGGAGCAGGCGGCCGCCGCCCTCGCCGGCGGCGCCCCGGCATTCGTGTCGGTGTTCGCCGGGCGCATCGCCGACACCGGCCGCGAGCCGGAGCCCGTGATGGTGCGTGCCCTCGACACGCTCGCCCCGCTCGACGGCGTCGACCTCATCTGGGCGAGCCCGCGTGAGGTGCTCAACATCGTCCAGGCCGACCGCATCGGCTGCCACATCATCACGGTGACCCACGACCTGCTGGCCAAGCTGTGGCTGCTGAACCGCGACCTCGACGAGTTCTCGCTCGACACCGTCAAGATGTTCCACCGCGACGCCGCGGCGGCCGGGTACAGCCTGTGACCGGCACCGGGACACCCCGCGACGTCGCCCCCGACGACTGGGACGCGCACTGGGAGGACTTCGCCGAGGCGGCCGCGCGCAACCCGGCGCAGGCCTTCCGCCGCCGGATCGTCCTGGCCCACCTGGCCCGGGCGGGCACGCCGCGGCGCTACCTCGACATCGGCAGCGGCCAGGGCGACCTGGCCGTCGCGGTGGCCGAGCGCTGGGGCGAGGCGGAGATCGCCGGCATCGAGCTCAGCGAGCGCGGTGTGGCCATCGCCCGGGGGAAGCTTCCCCGTGGCCGGTTCGTCCAGTTCGACCTGCTCTCCGGCCGTCCTCCGGTCGACCACATGGCGGGGTGGGCGACGCATGCCACCTGCTCGGAGGTGATCGAGCACGTCGACGAGCCGAGGGCCTTCCTCGCCGCGGCCCGGCGGTGGCTGGCACCGGGGGCCGTGCTGGTGGTGACCGTGCCGGGCGGGCCGATGTCGGCGTTCGACCGGCACGTCGGCCATCGCCGGCACTACACGCAGGCGTCCCTCACCGCGGTCCTCGAGGAGGCCGGGCTGGCCGTCGACGTCTGCGGTGGCGCCGGCTTCCCGTTCTTCGACCTCTACCGGCGCACCGTCATCGCCCGGGGCGCCCGGCTCGTCGACGACGTCGACAGCGACGGTCCGATGTCGCCGGTGGCCAGGGCCGCGATGGCCGTATTCGACGGGCTTCTCACCATCAGCCCGCCGCGGGGCCGTCGAGGCTGGCAGCTCTACGCCCTCGCCACCGCCCCCGACGAGTCGCCCTGACCGCCGTGCAGACGCTCCCCGACGCCGAGAATCATGTCGCCGATCCCGCGCCCGCCCTCGAGCTCGGCGCGCCGGACGGCGGCCCCGGCGCCGCGCCGCCCGGGAACGGGCGGGGCGGAACCTGGACGGGACGGGCGTCGCTCGCGGTCGGCTCGGCGGCCATCGCCTTCGGGGTTGCCACGGGCCTCAACGCCCTGCTCTTCACCGACGGGGAGCTGGAGGTCGAGAGCGACGTCATCGGTTACCCCACCTTCCACGACTTCGACAGCCGTCACTACATCGAGATCTTCTGGCTGGCCGCCGCCGTGTTCCCGGTCGTCATGGCCGCGTCGTACCTCCTGCTCGGTCGCCTGCTGCCCCGGATCTTCGCCCGCTACGGCAACCGCCGGGCGTTGGTGGGCATCGGTGCGGCCGGTCGCATCGCCGTGCCGGGGCTGGCGGTCGGGCTGACGGCGGCGGTGGCCGCCGGGTCGTCCGGCGGTGCGGTCTGGCGTGCGGTCGGGGCCGGGGTCGTGGGGTACGGGGCGGCGGTGGGAGCGTGCGCGGCCGTCCTGCGTGCCGTGCAGCGGGACCTGCCGTTCGCCCGGTGCCTCGCACTGGTCAACACGGCGGCGGTGCCGCTCACCCTCCTGTCGGTGGCCGTCGTGTCCGCCGCGACCGAGGTGACCGTGGTCGAGTCCGGACGGGTCGAGCACCATGCGTTCGTGCCCTGGCCGGTCGCCGTCGTCGTCACGGCGGCGGCGGTGGCCGCCATGGCGGTCCTGCTCCGGCGCCGGTCCACGTCACCGCTCGACGACCTGCGCCGGCTCGAGTACGCGGCGGTCGCCGGGTTCGCCGGCTCGGTCGTCGTCTACCTCGTCTCGGCCGAGCTGCCCGGGTCGCTCGAGCGGTTCGACACGTTCCACGAGGGCGAGGCGCTGGGCACCGCCATGGCGTTCCAGCACGGCGCCTTCCCCTGGCGGGACGTGCTGTTCATCCACGGTCCGCTGATGGACGGCCTGTGGCCCTGGTGGGGCCTGCACGTGTTCGGCGACTCGCGGTGGGGCGCCGCCGCGGGGCTCGACATGCTCGTCATCCCGCTGTGCAACGTCCTCCTGTGGTTGCTGCTGGTGGGGGTGGTCCGGCGCAACTGGGTGGTGCTGGTCGGGTTCGTCACGGTGCTGGCGGCGGACGTCGGCTTCTTCGCGGGCGTGCTCGTCAGCGACAGCCGCGACAGCGTCCGCATGGCCTTCCTACCGGTGGTCGTGCTCGTCCTCGCCGGCGCCGTACGAGCGACCCGGCCGCGGGCCGCCGCGCTCTGGGGGCTCGCCCTCGGGACGGGCCTGTTCACGTCGTTCGTTCTCACGCCCGAGCTCGCCTTCGCCGTGGTGGCCGTGGGCGCCGTCGTCGTCGGCTTCGAGGTGGCCACCGGCTGGGGCAGCAGCGCGGCGCTGGTGGCCCGGCTGCCGCGGACGCTCGGCTGCCTGGTCGGAGGGCTCGCTGCGGCGGCCGTGTTCCTCGCCTGGCTGGCGCTCAACCGCGCGGTCGACGACTTCGTCTTCTACTTCCGCTCCTTCGCTCCCGACCACTCGCTCACCGGCGCCGTGCCACTGGCGCTGGGGGCGAAGCCGCCCGACTTCCTGTTCGCCGCGGTGCTGCCGTGGGCGCTGGCCGCCGTCGTCGGTGCGTACCTCGCCTGGCGGCTGGCGCAGCGGGCCGCGGTCCGCCCGGACGACTGGGCGATGGCCAGCCTGGCGCTGCTCGGCATCCTCTACTACCCGAAATACCTCGACCGGGCCGACGTGCACGTGTTCGCCGGCATCGTCATCGGCTTCCCGCTCCTCGTCTACGTCATCGCCCGCCTGCTGGAGCCCGGCGACCGCGACGTCGCCGGCGCAGCGCCCGGCCGGGTGCCCCGCCATCTCCTCAGCCTCGCTGTCGTGGCGAGCCTCCTGCTCGTCGCCGGGCCGGCCGCCCTGGACAACGTGCGTGCCCTCCCCGCCCACTTCGCCCCCCGGGTGGCGGACGAGCCGGCGATGCAGCGCCTGGGCTACGCCCTGCCGGGTGCCTTCCCTCCCGAGGTGGTGGGCGACCTCCAGGCCGCCCTCCGCGCCGTGGGCCGGGACGCCCGGCTCTTCGACTTCACCAACCAGCCCGGCGTCACCGCCTACCTGCTGGAGCTCGACCCGCCGACCCGCTACCCGCACGTGAGCATGGCCATCCGGGAGCGCAACCAGGCCGACCTCATCGACGACCTGGTCGCCGACCCGCCCGAGGTCGTTCTCTACTGGGCCGAGGTCCTGGGCATGCCGGCGTGGGACGGGATCATCAACCCGGTGCGCCACTACGACGTGAGCCAGTGGCTGCTCGAGAACTACGAGCCGTGGATGTCGATCGACGGCGAGGTGCTCTACCTCCGTCGTGACATCGACGCTCCCGACCCGGGCGGCCTTGGCCGTGAGCTGAGCGCACCCGCGGTCACCGGTGACGCCCTGCGGGAGACGCTGCCCCGCTGCGAGTGGGGCACGGCCCCGGTGTTCCTCACCGACGACCACCAGGTGGCCACCGACGGCGAATCGCTGGTCGCCACCCCCGTGACGCGGGTGGCGACCATCGCCGGACGGGTGCCGCCGGCGGCCGCCTCCGGCGCGGTGCTGGCCGTGTCGCCCGCTGACCGGGTGGTGGGCGAGGCCCTCGCCGCCCCGACCGATACCGGCGAGGTCGCGTTCACGCTGACCGTTCCCCTGGCAGCGGGTGAGGCACCAGAGGACCTACGGCTGGTCATGGCGGGCCCCGATGGCGCGGCGGTCGCGATCGGCGACCGGCCGGCGCCCGCGCCGGGCACCGTCCTGCGGTTCTCGGCGGGTCGCACGACCATCGTGTCGGCCCTGCCGCCGGTCGGCATCGTCGACGCGGTCGCCGCCGGCCCTACCGGCGGCGGCGAGCGCGTCCTGCGCATCGACCTGCCCACCGACCCCGGCGCCGCCGGTGACTGGATCGAACTGGAGACCACCGGCGATCCCGCAGCCGACCAGTACCACGTCGGCGACAACTACGGCGCCCCGGACAGCCGCTGGATCGGGTTCCGCACCACCGACCGGGCGGTCGACCGCTACCTCGTCCAGGCGGCGAGCTGCCCGCAGTGGCCTGCCTTCACGAGCGGCACCCTCTACGTCCGCCACAACCTCGACAACTCGCCGACGTTGACGCTGCAACGCTCGCTGGAGCCACCGGGCGTGTCGTGAGCCCCTGCACGGTGCGGCCGCGGTGGTCGCACTGCCGGCCCGAGGCCTATTACGCGTGTGGGGTGAGCCAGTGAGGAGCGGTGGACCCCCGGTGCTTGCGGGCGTAACCCTGAGTCCAGGGCGCGGTTCTGCGAACCGACCCCGAAATTGTCTCCGATCGGGCGTCTTGACTTTCTGCGTCGGTCATCACCTTACTTAGGTGCCAGGGCTGATTCGTAAGGTCGAGAACGGT
>DASSGC010000263.1:0-20450 GCA_035693765.1 Acidimicrobiales bacterium | reverse complement strand
GTGTACCGGTGGCCGCTGGTGTCGGCCTACTCGGTCTCCAAGGCCGCGGTCGTGAAGTACACGGAGAACCTCGCCCGGGAGACGAGCCGTCACGGCATCGCCGTGTTCAGCGTCCACCCGGGCCTGCTCCCGATCGGGCTGGCCGAGCCCGCGCTGGCCGGCGGACCGCCGGACGGCTCGCACGCGGCTCGGGTCTACGCCTTGGTCCGCCAGGAGATCGCCGACGGGCGTGGCGCCGACCCGGCCCGGGCCGTGAAGCTCATCGGCGACCTTGCCTCCGGCCGCTACGACGCCCTCTCGGGGCTGCAGCTCTCGGTGCACGACGACGTCGAGGCCGTCCTGGCACGCCTCCACGACGTCCGCGACGACGGGCTGTACGTCCTCGGTCTCCGCACGTTGCCCGCCGCTGCGGAGCAGCGCCGACGGCGCGGGCGCCCGGTGCCCGTGGACGACGGGACGGCGCGGTCGGCCTGACCCGCCGCCCCGTTGCGCGGCCCTAGCTGCCGAGGTCCTTGTTCTCGGGCACGAACTTGCTCGCGATGAACGTCGCGCCCTGCGGGTCGGCGATGATCGTCGCCCGGACCCAGGGAGCGTCGAAGGGCGGGACGATCACCTTCCCGCCGAGCTCGGTGGCCTTCGCCGCCGTGGCGTCGGCGTCGTCGACCGCGAAGGTCACGCTCCAGTGCGGCGGCGTGTCGGGCTGATCGTCCGGGATCGGATCGATGCTGGCGACGACGTCCTCGAACCCCGCAGGTCCGCCGGCCTCGGCGACCTGCTTGCGGAGGTCGGGGTTGTCACGCTCGAGGTCGTCGCCGTAGCCCGGCAGCGTCCACATCTCGACACCGCCCCCCAGCGCCAGCGTGGTCCAACCGAACACCGAGCCGTAGAAGGCCTTCGCGCCCTCGACGTCGCGGGTGCCCAGGCCGTTGAAGTTCAACGAGCCCGCCTCGTTGACGACGCGCGCGCCCGTGAGCCCCTTCGCCTGCCAGACGCAGAACGCGGCGCCTTCGGGATCGGTGAAGACCGCCATGCGCCCGGCCTCCATGACGTCGAAGGGCTCCATCACGACGCCGCCGCCGGCGTCGCGCACCTTCGCCGCCGTGGCGTCGGCGCTTCCGACCGAGATGTAGGTGTTCCACATCGCCACCGGCGGAGCGGCCTCGGGGATCGACCCGACCGCGGCCACGTCGCCGCCGCGCAGCCGGGCGATGAAGTACTTGCCCTCCGACCCCGGCGGCATCACGTCCTCGAACTCCCAGCCGAAGAGGCCCCGGTAGAAGTCGATCGCGGCCTCCGGGTCGGGCTGGCTCGTGTCCACCCAGCAAGGGACCCCGGGGATGTATCGGTCTCGTTCGGGCATCGTTGCCCCCTTCCGCTTGTGTCGGGACCGCCGCGCCTCCTCGGCAATGTAGTGCCAGCGGACGACCTCGCCGTGAGGGGGGATGCCGGCGGCACGGGGCCGAACCGGTTCCGTCCACCCGGTTCTGCACTCCCCCGTTCCGACCGTCCTGCGTCGCGCCGCGGCGAGGCCCCGGCCACGTTGTGCGAACGGCCGACGACGCCATCGGGTGGGGTCGGGCGGCAAGGCCCCTGCGGCTCAGCCGGCCGCCAGCGGCGGGCCGACGATCTCGACGTCGTAGGGCCCCGCCGAGGCCAGCAGGCGGGGGATGTCGGGCTCGCCGGGTGGGGGTAGGTCGGGGGCGGGCGCCGGATCGCTGGCGTCGAGGTGGAAGCCCTCGATGCCGCCGGGACTGGCCAACTCGACCAGGTCGACCTCGTCGCTGTCGACCCGGAACGTGTGGGGAACGGCCCGGGGCAGCCACACGAACCCACCCTCCTCGACGACCTGGGTGCGGTCGCCGACCTCGACCGTGATGCGGCCGGACCGCACCCACAACGCGGTGTCCTCGTTGCGGTGGACGTGGCGGGGCGGGCTGAAGCCGCGCCGGGCCCGCTGCTCCATGACCATGAGCGCGCCGCCGGTCTCTGCGGCGCCGGCCACGACACGCACCAGCGTGCCCACGAACCAGCGGTCCTCGACCGGAGTTGACTGTAGTGAAGCTCTATTCATAGAGCTGTACTCTATCGACATGTCCGACGACGTCAAGCAGCGCTTCCCGACCCGGGCGGCCAAGGCCAGGCAGACGAGGCGAGCGATCCTCGGTGCCGCACGCGGCCTCTTCGTCCGGCAGGGCTTCGCCGCCACGACCATCCAGGCGATCGCCGACCACGCCGGGGTCGCGGTCCAGACCGTCTACGCCGCGTTCGGCAACAAGCGCGCCGTGCTGGCCGAGGTGCTCGACGTGGCCATCGCGGGCGACGAGGAAGCCATCAGCGTCAACGAGCGGGACTGGATGCACCCCGTCTTCCACGGACCCACGGGCGAGGCTCGCCTCCGCGCCTACGCGGCGGCCGTCCGCCAGATCCACGACAGAGCCGCCGACGTCTTCGCCGTCGTAGCCGGCGCCGCCACCGCGGACCCCGAGGCCTCGACCCTCCACGAGGAGGCCGAGCGTCGCCGCCGGACCGGGGCCGCCTCCGTCGTCGCCGCGCTGACCGACCTCACGCCCCTGCGGGCCGGACTCGACCCCGAGGCCGCCGCGGATGTCCTGAGCCTGCTCAACAGCTGGTCGGCCTACCACCACCTCGTCCGGCGCCAGGGCTGGACCCCCGACCGCTTCGAGTCGTGGCTGGGCGACACGATGGTCGACCTCCTGCTCGACCGGCGCAGGCCCT
Source organism: Acidimicrobiales bacterium (assembly GCA_035693765.1). Classification (GTDB taxonomy): domain Bacteria; phylum Actinomycetota; class Acidimicrobiia; order Acidimicrobiales; family VFJN01; genus ZC4RG19. Next base: position 17,714 of record DASSGC010000263.1, on the reverse strand, counting down.
CCACCCGCGACCGCTGACGCACCCGGCCGACGCGCCGAGCACGAGGTCGCGCCAGACCGGGACACCTCGACGACACGACAGCGCCACGTGTCGCCCGGGACTCTGGGGTGCCCGGCAGGCTACGGGAGGATGCGGATCGAGCTTCCCTCGACGAAGTGGTTCGTCAACCGACCGCCCGACCGGGCGGCGAGCTCCCGGGCGAGAGCCTCGACCTTCGTCATGTGGTCCCGACCTTCCTCGGTCGCGCTCAGCGTCGAGGTCGACGTGAACCAGAACGAGAACTTCCGCTGGTCGTTGGCCATGCGGCGGTCGTGGATGAGCTCGAGGACCGTGAGGTTGGGGTTCTCGTGCTTGCCGTCCCCGGTCAGGACGTAGTCGTCGGCGGTGATGGCATCGCAGAAGCGCTGGTGGATGTTGTGCTCGGAGCCGTGGTGCTGGACCTTCAGGACCGTGACGTGCAGCCTGCCCCGGTCGTCGAGGGCCTTGTGGTGGTCCAGCCCGTTCAGGATGTCGTCGGCATGGCCGTCGCCGGTCAGGAGCACCGTGGTGCCGTCCTCCTCGGCGAGGAACATGAGCGACGCCAGGTTCGGGGTGGTCACGTTGCTGCGGAGGCCGAGCTGCTCGGCGAGGGCGAGCTCGGCGTCACCGAGGGTCTCGGCGGCCCGGAACCTCGGGGCGAGCAGGCGGTCGACCTCGGACATGCGCAGGTCGCCCGCGTCGCGCTCGGCTCGGTCGCGTATGCGGTCCACCGCCTCCTGGTGCGCGCGCAGCCAGGTGTCCCAGTCCCGCCGCAGCTTGGTGACGTCCCGCGGGAACGGCGCGAGGAGCTCGAGGCGGACGGAGCCCAGCGCGAGGTCGGGCGTGTCGTCCGAGACCAGCGCGAGCTTGCCCCCGAACTGGGGATTGTGGGGGATGTTGAGCTGGTCCGGCCGGAGCCGCCGGGAGACCCGCAGTGCCTGGGGGATGCTCGCCGCGAGATCGCGTTGCGCCGCAGCGACGCTCGTGAGACGGCCGTCCGTCGTGGCGGACAGGAACCCCGCGCTGGCGGCCAGCATGGTCTCGATCCTCCCGGTGTTCTTGCTCACCTGGTCGTGGAAGGAGTTGTGCAGGATCGTGTCGACCTCGGCCGGGCGGGCGGCGGGCGGGAGGCGGTGGTTGGCGTTGCCGTGGCCGACCTGGTGATCGTGGACGCGCCAGGCCGCCTCGTCGTCCAGCAGCCGCAGGATGCCCGAGATGTGGTCGGCGTCGATGTGGGTGATGCAGACGATGTCCAGGTGCTTGCCCTTCTGGCGGAGCTGGCCGAGGGCGGGAGCGACGTGTGTGGCGTACGCGTCCTGCGTGCCGCCGTCGACGAGCATGCGATGACCGTCCGCCGACTCCAGCAGGAGGCAGTCGCCCTCGTCGGCGCGGAATGCGGTGAGCCTCATCGGGCGATCACCGCTTGGTCCGGTCGACGCGCTGGTTCGCACGGGCCGCCTGCTCCAGGCACCGTTCCGGGTCGATGACGCCGAAGCCCGCGTCGTCGACCCAGGCGAACCTGCCCCCGGGGAGCGGTCTGGCCGTGCTTCGGATGATGCCCTCGATCTGCGCCGCCGTCAGCTCCGGCTCGATCGCCAGCATGAGTCCCGCGACGCCGGCCACGAGGGGACTGGCCATGCTCGTCCCGGTCATTCCGATCCACCGCGCCCCGTCGGTGGAGAAGCCCTTGGCGGCGACGATGTCCGTGCCCGGCGCGGCGACGTCGGGCTTGAACCGGCCGTCGCGGGTGGGGCCCTGGCTGCTCGAGATGTTGATGGCGTTCTTCTTGGTGTCGAGGTTGGCCACGGTGACGACGCTCTGGCCGCAGCCGAGGGAGCTCACCGTGGAGGTGTCGACGGTGGACCGCTCGGTGAAGAACGACGGGAAGGCCCACGTGCGCCGCGGCCCCAGGATGCCGACGGGCGCCGGGTCGTCGCGTTCGATCCAACCGTCGTAGCGCCCGTCGCGGATCTCGCGACCGCGGATGCGGACGGTCCAGGTCCCGGCGGGTACGCCGATCACCGGCTGGGCATCCATGTTCGGGCTCAGGTACAGGCCCATGTAGTTGGCGCCGTTGGCCGGGTGGTAGAGCTCGTTGTAGATGCTGACGAAGCTGCCGTCCGCGAGGCGGCGGTTCTCGATGAACTCCCGGGGCCTGATCGGGCCGATCCACTCGCCCTGCGGCGTGCGCAGGGAGACGTCCAGGCGGTCCTGGGGGGAGAACCAGAGCTCGAGCTCGTTCTCCGAGATGTCGACGATGCCGTTGCCGACCACGACCCAGTCGATGTCGGCCGTGAGGTCCGCGGCGGCGACGACCCCGCCCGTGTGGACGCGGCCCATCACGAACCCGATGTCGTCCGGTGTCTCCCCGCGCTCCTGGCCGGCGTTGCCGGCGGCGACCGTGATGGCGCGGCCGGGGGTGGCGAGCGTGGCGTCGAGCCAGCGGCCGATCGCACCGGCGCCGTCGTGGCCGTGACCATTGGTGCCGAGCGAGATGTTGACCGACAGCCGCTTGCCCAGCCGGCCGGCCAGATCGACGAGGTAGTCGACGGCGTCGGCCAGGCGGGTCGAGTCGTAGAACGACCGGCGGCGATCGGTGTCCGCCTGGGGCAGCGACAGCAGGACGCCGGCGATGGCAGACCGGCGGCACACCCCGCGGTTCCCGGCCGCCGTGCTGGCGACGTGCGTGCCGTGTGATCCCTCCTCCAGCTGCGACTGCGGCTCGATCTCGTACGCCGGGACGCCGAGGACGGGCTCGGCCTCGAGCGCCGCATCCAGCTCCACCTTCGTGAACTCCGCGCCGTACCCGAACTGGGAGCCGGGTTCGCCGGGGCTCGGCCGCGCGTCACCCCCCTGATCCCAGATGGCGACGAAGCGGGTCTTGCCCTCCGGGTCGAGGAAGTCCGGGTGCGAGAAGTCGAACCCTCCGACGTCGACGAAGCCGACGAGCACGTCCTCGCCGTACCGGTGCTGCGCCGGGGTCCCGAACCGCCGCTCGGCAAGGGTGGGCGCCGGGACGGTCTCCGCCATGACGGTCGGCGTCGGCCTCTGCAGCGCCTCGCCGATCTCGACGTAGGCGACGCGCCCGTCGAGCGCGACGTCCGGGAGGCTGGCGAGCTTGACCTGGGCCGACACGAGGTTGCCCCGGCGCGCGCGTTCACCGGGCAGCTGCTCCGGCTCCGCGACCGCGTCGTTGAGATGGACGAAGACTGCGGCCTCGACATCCTCCGGGATGGCGTCCAGGCTCTGGCGCGCCGGCAACTTGCCGCGCGCCCGCGCGGCCACCGCCATGTCGCCGTCCTTGCGCCGCCGGGCGGTGCCCTGCAGCAGCTTCTGGCTCGTGACGCCAAGACCCGCGCACCGCTCGGCGCGCACGGCGTTCACCTCGCTGCTGCCGTTGGCGATCATCTGCAACTTCGGCTGCAGCTTGGCGCGCCCCTGCTGCATCCGGTTGCTCGCGCTCACGACACGAGCTCCCGGAATCGGGTGTCGTCGGGCGGCTCGACGAGCGGGTAGTCGAGGAGCACGTGGCAGTTGGCCATCGTGAGCGCGTAGGCGTGGCGGAGGACCGAGGCGGCGTGGTCGGCCGGGATCTTCGAGAGCGCCGTCTTCACGCTGCGGTTCGCGTCGGCGGCGTCACGCCAGGCCTGGCGGGCGTCGTCACCCCCGAGCCGCTCGATGACGTCCTTGGCCCGGGCGCCGAGGGTGTCGCTGCCCTCGAAGGCGTCAGGGAGGTCGAAGGGACTCCGGTCGATCTGCACGAGCGCTCCGGCCAGCCGGCCCTCACGAGCCGCCGGGTCCCGCCGGGTCACGCGGAAGCGGAGGTCGAGCAGCCGGCGCCGCACGGCCGTCGTCTGGTCGTACAGCACGTCCTTGACGGCGAGGAGCGTGCTGATCTCCCCCAGCAACGGTGTCCGCAGCGACCGCCTCCTCACGACCCCCTGACCGGCTGACGCATTGATCACGATCAGCTCGTCGGCGGTCGCCAGCGCCACTGGCGGGGTTCCTTCCCCCAGGCGTTCGGCCAGCCTGATGGGCCACTCGGTTCCCATGTTGTCGTACACGCCGCCGTCGGTGAGCTTGAAGGACGTGAACGGCGGGGACTTCTCGAAGTCGTGCACGTCGACCGGCAGCACGACGGCGTTGAACGCGCCGGGGAGCGCAGCCGAGGCCTGCACCGCCCGCGCCAGGCGCAGGCCGCCCGGCAGACCCCACCCCGCCCGGTAGGAGTTGACGAACCGGGCCGAGAAGTACACGTGCTCGGCTGTCTGGAGATCCGCCGCGCAGATCACGTGTGCGACGCCGGCGTGCATCGCATCGAGCCGGGCCCCGCGGAACAGGGCACGATCGAACGCCCGGCTCGCGATCCAACTGCGCTGCTGGGCCAGCCAGCCGACCGCCAGCAGCGCGACCGCCCACACCAGCCAGGCCGCGGCGGCGTTCAGGAGGACCGTCGCCACGACGGCGCCGACGATGACGGCGGCACCCGCGGCGAGGTACGACAGTGTCAGCGGCGCGGCGAACACCGTGCCCACCGCGGTGATCTGGCGAGCGAAGGGTTGCGCGTCGCGCCAGAACCCGTCGGGGCTGACCGTCCGGAGGTCGGTGGTCATCCCCACGTAGCCGTTGGTGATCGAGCCACCCGAGATCGACGAGACGGTTGCGATCTCGGGGCCCTTGCCGGCGTCGATCAGGTAGAGGAGCGCCCCCAGGGCGAACAGGCTCGCTCGATGCCCACCTCCGGAGAGGGCCACCGCGATGTGTTGCCGCTGGCTGGCGAGCTCGACGACGTTCTCGCTGCTCATCAGACCGACCTCTTGGCCACGAACAGTGCCGTGACACCGGCAATGGTTGCACAGAGTCGCTGCCCGGGTCGGTCTGAACGGGCGCGGTGGACCGCAGAGCACCCGCCCGACCCGGGGCGGCGGCCGCTCCGGCGGCGATCAGTCGCCCGGGACCGGGAGCAGCTGATCGACGAGGGTGGTGGCGATCGCCGGTTCGACCGGTTGGGCCAGCATCAGCCGCCGCAGGATGATCGGCCCCACCAGGGCGTCGGCCAGGATCTCGGGATCTGTGCCCGGCGGCAGCTCGCCGGCGTCGACCGCGTCGCGCAACACGCCGATCAGGACGGCGCGGCGCTCGCCGCTGAAGCGGCTGTGGAACTCGCGGACCTTCGGGTCTCGCTCTGCGGCATCGATGAGCGCCGGCATGCACGCCGAGTACGTCGACTCCTGGACGAACCCCGCGACCTGTTCGAGGATCGCGACGACACGGTCGCGGAGACTGCCCTGCTCCGGCACGACGACCGACACCTTGAGGGTCCGGAACGCGTCCTCGACCAGATCGAGCTTCCCGGTCCAGTGCCGGTAGATGGTGGCCTTACCGACCCCCGCCCGGGCCGCGACCCCGCCGATGGTCAGGGCCCCGTAGCCGACCTCCCCGAGCTCGTCGAGGACTGCTTCGAGGATGACCCGGCGTGATCGCTCGATGCGCGGGTCCTGCTCCGCAGCAGGACCCGACACGCCACCGAGGTCGACCATCGGGTCATTCTCGCACGTAGCCGGCCGTGACCGCGAGCTGGTCGACGTCGACGTCGACATCGATGTCGACATCGATGTCGACGTCGTGGACCTCGTCGTCACCGCGCCGGCGCGAGAAGGCGAGGACGGCCCCGGCCGCGGCCAGGGCGATGCCGACCGCCACGGCGTTGGTGAGGGTGAAGGCGTCGCTGAACGCGGACGCGGCCTGCGCCACCACCTCGCTGCCGCCGGGAACGCGGGCACCGATCGCGTTGGCGGCGCCGATGGATTCCTCGGCGGCGGCGCGGGCGCCGGCGGGGAGCCGCGTCCCGTCCAGCTCGACGCCCGACCGGTAGGCCGTGTTGGCGATGCTCCCGAGCAGGGCGATGCCGAGCGCGCCGCCGAGCTCGCGCGTCGTGTCGTTCACGGCCGAGCCGACGCCGGCCTTCGCGAGCGGCACCGAGGTCATGATCTCGCTGGTCGCCGGCGCGGCGGTGATGCTCATCCCGGCCCCCAGGAGCGTGAACGCCACGGCGAGCACCGGGTAGGGGGTGTCGGTCGTCAGCCCGGTGAGCATGGCGAAGCCGGCCGCCACGATCGCCAGCCCCAGCGCCATCACCCGGGGCGCGCCGTACCGGCCGGCGAGCGCCGCGCTCTGGGGGGAGAACGCCACGAAGGCCAGGGCGATCGGCAGGCCGGCCAGGCCGGCCTCGAGGGGTGAGTAGCCGCGGCCGAACTGCAGGTACTGCGTGCTGAGGAAGAAGAACCCGAACATGACGAAGAAGGCCACCGTGATCACGCCGCTCCCGGTGCTGAACCGGCGGTCCCGGAACAGCGTCAGGGGCAGCATCGGGTGGTCGCTGCGCCGCTCCCACGCCACGAACAGCGACAGCGCAGCGCCGGCGACGAGGAAGGCCGCGATCACGGTCCCACCCGTCCAGCCATCCTCCGGTCCCTGGATGATCCCGAAGATCAGCGAGCTCAGGCCGACCAGGGACAGCAGCGCGCCGACCGGATCGAGCGGCGTCTTCGTCTCGTCGCGCGAGTCGGGCGCGTACGCCCACACGGCGGCCACGATCGCGAGCACGACCGGCACGCTCACCAGCACCGTGGAGCCCCACCAGAAGCCCTCGAGCAGGCCACCTGTCACGATCGGGCCGATGGAGGCCCCCGCTCCCGCGAACCCGGCCCAGATCGCGATGGCACGCGGCCGCTCCTCGGGCGGGAAGATCGACGTGATGATCGACAGCGTCGCCGGCATGATGAACGCGGCCCCGATGCCCATCACCGCCCGGCTGGCGATGAGCTGCGAGGCGTCGGACGCCAGCCCGCCCAGGAGGGAGCCCACACCGAACACGGCGAGCCCGGCGAGCAGGGCTCCCCGGCGGCCGAAGCGGTCGCCGATCGCACCGGCGGACAGCAGCAGACCGGCGAACACGACCGCGTAGGAGTCGACGATCCACTGGAGCTCGGACGCCGACGCCCCGAGATCGCGCTGCATCGTCGGCAACGCGGTGTTCAGCCCCGAGACCGACATCACGACCAGGACCAGCGAGAGGCACATGATGCCCAGCAGGAACCAGCGTCGGGCGTGGATCGCGGGCTGCTCGTGCAGCGGTAGCGCCGGTGTGAGGGCGGGGGAAGCGGCCATCGGAAGCTCCTCGGCGGTAGCGGTCGACGTTCCGAGACGCAATCGTCTCGTAGTGGAACGTAACGGTCTCGCAGCGAGACTTCAACGTTCCATAACCGTGGCTTTCGTCACAGTGGCCCGCACGCCGCGACCGGTCGCGCGACCGGGTCAGGGGAGCACGGGCGCCACGACCGCTCTGGCGCCGCTGCGGGCGATGGCCCGCTCGTCGGTGCCGAGGTAGCCGGCGATGACCGCGGGGTCAGAGCGGACCGTCGCCGGTGGGCCCTCGGCGATGATCCGACCGAGGTCGAGGCCGTAGACCCGGTCGCTGATCCCCATGATCAGCGGCATGTCGTGCTCGATCACGAGGACGGACGCGTCGAGCTCGCGGCGGATCTCCTGGATGAGCGGGCCGCTCGCCTCGGTCTCGCGTTGGGCCAGGCCGGCGGTGGGCTCGTCGAGGCAGAGCAGCCGGGCGTCGAGGGCCAGCAGGCCGGCGAGCTCGACGATCCGGCGGGTCCCGGTGGAGAGGTCGCTGACGTAGGTGTCGGCGTACCGGCCGAGGCCCAGGAAGTCGATGAGCTCGTCGGCCTCGGCCCGCCGCCGGCGCTCCACGCCGAGCGTGGGCGGCAGGGCCAGCGCGGCCGACAGCAGCCCCGTCCGGTGTCGAGCCTCGAGCGCGAGCTGCACCGTCTCGCGGACCGTCAGCTCGGGGAAGAGGGTCGCGGCCTGGAACGATCGGCCGAGCCCCCGCCGCGCCCGGGCGTGCGGTGCGCGCGCCGAGACGTCCTCGCCCGCCAGCTCCACCCGGCCCGCGCTCGGCACGTAGCCGCCGATCGCGTTCATGAGGGTGGACTTGCCGGCGCCGTTGGTCCCGATGAGGCCGACGATCTCCCCGGGGTCGACCCGGATCGCCACGTCGGAGACGGCGTGGATCCCGCCGAAGGCCACGGTGATCCCCGCCGTCGCCAGCACGGGCGTGCCGGGAGGGGGCGCGGGCCGGTCCGTCCGGACGCGCCGGGTCGGAAGGTCGGGCCGGCGCGTCGCGGGGGCCGGGCCGAGGCGGCGCTCCCACCAGTCCAGCAGGGCGTCCCGGCCGGAGTAGCCGACCTGCACGAGCCCACCCGGGAAGTAGAGGAGCAGGACCAGCAGGCCCATGCTCGATGTCAGGAGCGGCACGACGGGGTTGTCCGGGAAGAGGGCGGGAAGGCCCACCACCCAGATGGCGCCCAGCACCGGCCCGGACACCGAGCCGAGGCCGCCGATCACGACCAGCGCCACCAGGAGCAGCGAGTCGTCGACGGTGAAGAAGCGGTCGAGCGCGATCGTCTGCAGGGACCCGGCGAGCAGCGCACCGCCGAGCCCGGCCATGCCCCCGGCGAGCGCGAAGGCGCGCAGCTTCACCCGCGTCGCGCTCGTGGTGTAGGCGGCGGCGCCCTCCGCGTTGTCGCGCACGCCGATGGTGGTCCGCCCGATCCCGGTGCGCCGCAGCCGGGCGACCACCGCGGTGGCCACGGCGAGCACGGCCAGGACGACGTAGTAGTAGGTCCGCTGGGATCGGACGTCGAGCCCGAAGAGGTCGGAGCGGCGGAACGGCACGGACTGGCCGAAGTCGCCGTTCAGGATCGGGAGCCGGTAGAAGTACTGCGTCGCGGCGAGTCCGAAGGCGAAGGTGCTCACCGCCAGCAGCAGCCCGCGCACGCGGAGGGCGCCGATGCCGATCAGCGCCGCGATCGCCGCGGTCACCACCGACGCCAGGGCGACCGACACCCCGAACGGGAGCGGCACGACGCCGGCCTTGACGAGGCGCGTGCCGCCCACGCTGACGTCGACGACGATCCCCCGCGTGAACCCGGCGGCGAGCAGTGCGCCGATCCCGGCGAAGGCCATCTGACCGAGCGAGAGCTGGCCGGCCCAGCCGGTGAGGACGGTGAGCGACAGGCCACACAGCGCGAAGACCAGCACGGACGTGTACAGCAGGTGGCGCGAGGGCTGGGTCACGACGATCGGCAGGGTCACCCCGACCGCGGCGAGGACGGCCAGGCCGACCCGGTCGACCTGGCGGGCCCACCAGCGGTCGCGCAGCCGCTCCGGGATCGGGCGGCGCTTGGGTGCGAACGAGAACGTCCGCGTCTCGCCCTCCGACGCCCGGCTCTGGAGGTACACGGCCACCAGCACGGCCGCGAGGATCAGGACGTCCACGAGCCCGGGCTGGTCGGGGACGTTGAACGCGATGGCCGCCTGGGCCACGCCGACGGCGAGGCCGGCGGTGAACGCGCGCGGGAACGACACCATGCCGGCGATCACCGCCGCCGCCAGGGCCCGCACGAGCGTGCTCTGGCCGAGGGACGCGAGGTCGGCGGCCGATCCGGTCTGACCGGCCATCAGCTCCAGCGACAGGGTCGAGAGGGCGCCGGCGGTGGCCCAGACGAACAGCGACACCCGCTTGGGGCTCACGCCGGCGAGGCGGGCGAGGTCCGGGTTGTCGGCCGAGGCCTTGACGCTCCTGCCGAACGTGGTGCGGTTCATGAACCACGCGAGGAGCACGGCGACCACGGGGACCACCAGTGCGACGGTGAGCTGGGGCCCGGTGACGCGGACCGACCCGACCTCGAACGCCGCGCCGACGGCGACGGGGAAGCGGGAGCGGGGGGCCTCGATGTCGGGGTAGGCCACCAGGATCGCCTGGGAGAGCTGGGCGACGCCGATGGTGGCGACCAGCACGATCACCCGCGGCGCGGTGAACAGCCGCCGGACGACGACCAGCTCGACGACCGCGCCGTAGAGCGTCCCGACCACCAGGCTGACGGCGACCGCCAACCAGAAGGCCACCCCGTACTGCACCACCAGCAGGGCCAGCAGCCCGGCGCCGACCATGCCCATGTTCCCCACGGCGAAGTTGATGACCCGGGTGGCGCGATACACGAGGACGATGCCCATGGCGAGCAGCCCGAAGACCAGGCCCGAGACGAGGCCGTCGACCACGAGCTGGGGGGTCATCACCGTGGCGAGCGGCCCCATCATCCGCCGTCCGGGCCGAGGAACACCGCCCGGACCAGGTCGTGGCGCCCGGCCAGCTCCTCGGCCCTGCCCTCGAACCGCACCTGGCCCTTCTCCAGGAAGACCGCCCGATCGGCCATCGCCAGGGCCACGTTGAGCGACTGCTCGACGACGACGATGGTCATGCCCTCCCGCGTGAGCCCCTCGACGACCTGGAGGAGCTGCTGCACCACGATCGGGGACAGTCCGAGCGACAGCTCGTCGATGAGCAGGACGTCGGCGTCGTGGAGCAGGGTGATGGCCAGCGCGAGCATCTGCTGCTGCCCGCCCGACATCGATCCGGCGGGCTGGTCGAGGCGCCCGGCGAGATCGCCGAACAGGTCGAGCACCCGCTGGATCCGGCGTGCACGGTCGGCGGGGTCCGAGCGGTAGACGTACGCCCCGACCTCGAGGTTCTCCCGCACCGTCAGCTGCGGGAACACGCCCTTGCCCCCGGGCAGGAGGCGGACCCCGTAGCGGACCCGCTGCTCGGGCGCGACGTAGGTGATCGGTGTGCCGTGGAGCCGCACGACGCCGCGGCTCGGGGTGCCGAGGCCGGCGATGACGCGAAGGATCGTCGACTTCCCGGCGCCGTTCGTGCCGAGGAGGGCGAGCACCTCACCCCGCTGCACCTCGAAGCCCACGCCGAACAGCACCTGCACCGGGCCGTACGAGAAGTCGACGTCGCTGACCTGGATCGCCGGGATGCGCTCGGGTTCGGCCTGTTGCCGCCGGTGCTCCGCGAGCTCCTCGCGCAGGTCGGCGACCACGAGCGAGAGGTCGCGCTTGATGGACAGCGAGCTGCGCACCACGAGCAGGCCGCCGACGATCGTGCTGGGCACGGTGAGCACGAGGACCGCGCCCTTCGGTCCGATCGCGTCGGTGAAGAACGCGGAGAGCAGGGCGCCGCCGGTGGCCCCGACGAAGAAGATGTAGACGGCGCCGAGGGCGGCACCCATCCCCCGCAGCCGGTACGGCACGACGGCCTGGAGCACGGGCCCGACCATGGTGAAGGCGGTGACGAGCAGGACGCTCGGCACGACGCCGACCGCCGTGAACAGGGCGGCGTTGGGCATGTTGTACTGCAGCGGCAGGATCAGCCCGACCGGGGCGATGAGCAGCCCGAGGAGGCGAAGGGCCCGCGACGGGTCCCGCCGGAACCACCGGTCGTACCGGCTCGCCGCGAGCGGCAGGATCAGCAGCACGCCCAGGCCGTTGGCCGTGCCGACGATCCCCCGGCCGAACGCCTCCAGCCCGAACTGCTCCTCCAGGTAGAGGTTCTGGAGGACCGGAGCGGTGAAGAGGCCGAACCCCATGGCCGCGAAGGCCAGCAACATCGTGTGGTAGGTGCGGATGCGCTTCAGGCGGGCGAAGGCCGCCTCCACCGAGATCGGCGCAGGCACGTCCGCGACGACCTCACCGAGGACGTCGAGCATCTCGTGCTGACCCCGGGGCGGCTCGGGGATGCGGAAGGCGAGGACCGCGAGCGGGATGATCGGGATGGCCAGCAGGAAGTACGCCCAGCGCCACCCGTCGACGCCGCCCGCCAGCGCCGCGATCCCGCCGACGGCGACCGGGCTCACCATGCCGGCCAGGCGGGAGGCCGCCATCGTCGTCGCGCCGATGCGCCCGCGGATGCCGATCGGGTACGTGTCCGCGATCAGGGAACCCTGCACCGGCAGGTTGTTCGACTTGGCGATGCCCACACCGAAGCGGGCCGCGAACAACGCGAACGCGTTCACGGCGAGGCCGCAGCAGAAGACCATGGCGGCGAACACCGCGCTGGCCCACCCGATGAGGGGACCGCGCCGGTGGCGGTCGGCCAGCCAGCCCATCGGGAGCGCGCCGAGCACCAGGAACGCCCCGGAGGCGGCGCTGATGAACACGATGACGCCGTTGCCGACGCCGAGGCTGTCGCGGATGTCCGGTGCGAGGACCGACAGCACCGCCGCCTCCAGCTCGTCCACGGCCTGGATCATCACCAGGACGGCGAAGGTGAAGACGCCACCGACCCTCACCCCTCGGCGGAGCGTCAGGCCCTCGTCGCCGACACCCGGGAGCAGCTCGTCGGCGAAGAGCACCTCCCGATCGGACTCGGCCTGGTGTGCCTGGCGTTCGGCCTCGGCGTCGAGGACCGCCTGGGCCAACCCCGCGGCACCCGGCGCCGGCTCGGCGACGTCAGTCGTCATCGACCAGCTCGAAGCCCCTGGACGACTCGTCCCAGCGGTAGAGGTAGGCGGCCGGGTCGCCGTCGGCGCCCGGGCCCGGGCCGTAGGTCCGCGTGCCCGGCTCGCCCGGGATGTGCACCTCGAGCCCGTCGATGGCGGCGTCGAGCGTGCCGTAGTGGAGGTCGTCCCCCGCCGCCTCCAGCCAGGCCCGGATGATGGCCATGTCCGGGCAGGCCTGGAACGCGGCCTGGTAGGGCTGGTTGGACCGGTCGTCGGGGTCGAAGTCCTCCGGTGCCGGGGTGTCGATGCCCGCCGCCTCGAGGGTGGCGAGGCAGTCCTGCATCGCGGGCTCGTCGTAGCGGGCCTGGTCCGGGCCGTACCCGCCGCCCGACAGCGACCCCTCGAGGATGGAGGTGTCGGTGGTCGCCGCGCTGGTCGCGAAGGCCCGGGGTGCCGCCTGGTCGAGGAACAGGAGCTTCGGCCGGTACGACGGGTCGTCGGCCATCACGGTCGGCCAGTTGGCGCCGTCCGCGCCGACGAAGACGATCGTGTCGGCGCCGGCGGCGTCGAAGCGCTCGGCGATCAGCCGGACGCTCGACTGCACGGCCGCGGTGTCGTCGGGGGGCGCGTCCATGATCCCGGTCGCGACGGGGTCGACCCCTGCGTCGTGCAGCGCGGGCACCACGGTGTCCTCCAGCACGTTCTGGGTGGCGGTGGCGGCGAACACGGCGACCTTGCCGTCGAGCTCGCCCCGATCGGCGAGGGTCTCGACGATCTGCGCCGGCGCCTCGTCGTCGGGGAGCCACGACAGCCACGGGGCCTGCGCCCGTTGCTGCCGGGTCGGGTTCATGGTGCCGCCCACGACCGCGGTCGCGTGGGCCTCCAGCGGGCAGAGCACGGCGTCGGCGAGGAAGAGCCCGGTCACGACGAAGACGTCCTCGTCCTCGGTGAGCTGGAGGCACTGGGCCTCGCCCGGCGTGGTGGTGGTCGCGTCGAACGGGACGACGACCATCTCCAGCGTCCGGCCGTTGATGCCCCCGCCGTCGTTGATGTCGTCGGCGAGGGCCTGGTAGGTCGCCTCGTAGTCGCCGAGGTCGTAGGTGAGGCCCACCGCCTCCAGCGCCGACGTGTCGACGTAGACCGCGCCGACCTTGACCGTCTCGTCGGTGACCCCCGGTGCCGGGCCGGTGGCCTCGCTCGGGGCCCTCGCGCCGCCGGGCGACGTGCCCGAGGTCGCCTGCTCACCGTCGGTGCACGCGAGCAACGCCATCGCCGCGATGCCCGCCGACACGATCGGGCGCAGTCTGACCATCGTTCCCCCCTCCTGGCCCCGCCGCGACGAGGTCCCGGCGAGAGCTCCCTCTTGTCTGCCTGCTCGGATCCGAGTCGAGCCGCGCCAGCGACCCGGCCCGGTCACCCCGTCGCCGACCGGACGACCACCCGCACCCGGCCGAGGTTGTGGATCCGGGCGTGGCGCGTCGCGAGGTCCCCCTGGCGCTGCGTCGTGACCCGCACGGCGGGGAAGTAGGTGCCGGGCTCGCCGAAGGCGTGGGTGGCCCGGATGTTCATGCCGGTCCGCGACCCGTCGAGGTCCGGCTCGGCCAGCGGGTACTCGGCGGTCCCCTCGAAGTCCCACTCGGCACCGACGATCGTGCCCGCCCCGGGCGGAACCTCGATGTGCGCCAGGAAGCTCACCGGCTGGCCGACGCCGACCTCGGCCCGGGCGGTACCGTCGGCGGTCAGGTCGACCACGGCCTGGACGCCCCTGCGGGCCGCGGCCGTGGCCGGGACGTGGACCTGGCCGTCGACGAGCTCGAACGCGGTGCTCGCGGGCGGCGCCAGGCCGTGCTCGACCCAGGCGGCGACGTCGCGCAACGCCTGCTGCAGCACCCCCAGGTAGCTGACCATCCGGGTCTTGCGGGCCGGCGTGGTGTCGGCCATGACCATCCCCGGCAGCGGATCGGCACCGGTGTGCATGGCGTGGTCGACGAACCAGAGCCGGTACCGATCGTCGAGCGGCAGGGCGCCGAGCGCGTCCCGGACCCGGTCGCGGTACCACACGGCCTGCCACGGGAACGCGGCCTCGTCCATCAGGGTCTGGACCACGATCATCTTCCCCGCGAACCGCCCGGTCTTGGTCGACCCCGACCCCTGGCGGGCGTAGGAGGGACCGATCACGTTCGGCCGCTGCGGGTAGATCGGCTGCCCGGCCACCGTGAACTGGTCCCACACGCGGTACCCCGGGTCGACCTGGTGCCGGTGGTAGGTCTGGAAGGCCAGGTACGCCGCGTTGTCGATGACGACGTCGTGCCCCGCGGCGAGCTCGCTCAGGCCCTCGAAGTGGGCCTCGCCGACGCCGGTGAGCACCAGGCCGTCCTGGACGCCGACGATGTGCATCGACCGATCGGCCGCCGGGCCGCTGACGATCCGCAACATCGCGCCCATCAACCGGCCCTCGGGCACCTCCGCCAGCCGGACCGCGACCGGGATGTCGTCGGTGCGCGTCCCCCGGGCCATCGCCATCGGCATCGGCAGCCCGAGCGCGGCCGCCTCGTCGGCGAACACCACCCCGGTCACCGTCGTCTTGTGCTGGATCCGGGCCCGCTCCAGCGAGGCGGGCGGGTCGGCGCCCAGGTAGCCCGGAACCGTCCAGAAGTCCTCGAAGTAGTCGGGGTCGAGGCGGATCATGTTGTCGGCCAGGGTCGACCACACCGCCGTGTAGCCCCGGGCGAGCCGTTCGACGTCGAACCAGGCCCGAGGGGGGAACCCCATCCCGGTCACCTCGGCGAGCGCGGCGCGCTGCTCGGTGGTCAAGCCGGCGTACATGTCGCCGCCGCCGCCCGGTTCGAGGGCGTCGACGATGCTCGGGAACTGGTCCCACAGCAGGCGCATCGCATGGGCCTGGACCGAGAACACGTTGGGCATGGCCACCGACGAGGCCATGACGAACGGGACCGCGCCGTCCCACACGTCGGGCACGTTCTCGAAGCAGCTGACGGTCTTGAGCGCGCCGCCGCTCCCCCCGAAGACGTAGCCGTAGGGGCGGTGCTCGCCGTACATCTCCGCGGCCAGGGTCCGTGAGTACCGGGCCACGGCCGCGCTGGCGCGGTAGCCGGCGACGGTCCAGTCGTCGCCCGGGAAGGGGTTGAGCCGGCCCAGGTTCGACTCCACCAGGTAGGCGCCGCTGTCGACCGCGAACTCGACCGACCCGGCGATGCCGTAGAGCACGCCGAGCGACGCCGCGGTCTCGATCCCCGACATCGGCAGCACCGGATGGAAGAACCGGCCCTCGTAGCGCTCGGCGGGCGGGAGGTAGAGGGAGAAGCGGGTGTCGGTGCCCTCGAACCCTCCGTGGACGTACCGGTGACGGACGGGCCCGTCGCGCCACTCGTCGACGTCGACGTATGCGGCGCCGAACTCCGGGTCCTTCGATCCGATCGGCCGGCTCGTGGTCACGTGACGGTCCCCCCATCCGTTGCGACGTTGACTCCGTCCGTAGAACGTATAGCGTACGCTTTATATTGTAAAGGGACGCACGAGCCGGGGAAGGGGGAGGGGACGACCATGAACGACGACGAGGCTGCGGACGACGAGGCTGCGGACGGCGACGACCCCGTGGTGGTGGTGTCGGTCGACTCACACGTGGGCCCGCGGCTGGTGGAGGACCTGCGGCCGTACTGCCCGTCGGCGCTGCTCGACGACTTCGACGGCTACGTCGCCCGTGCGGCCGAGCTCAAGCGCGGCGTCGAGGGGATCGCCGGCTTCCTGCTCGAGCACCCCAACTTCCGCACCGACGGGCACCACGACTCGCGAGCCCGCCTCGCCGACCAGGACTACGACGGTGTCGCCGCCGCGGTGATCTTCCACGGCAGCCAGAACTTCGAACCGATGCCCTTCGGGCCGTTGTTCCCCGGGGCGCCGGTCGAGGACCGCGGCCTCGCCGCCGCCGGCATGCAGGTCTACGACCGCTGGCTGGCCGACTTCGTCTCGGCGGCGCCGCACCGCCACATCGGTGTCGCCTACCTGCCGATGTGGGACGTCGAGGCGGCGATCGAGCAGGTCGCGTGGGCGCACGACCACGGGCTCGCGGGGGTGAACTTCCCGGCGCTGCGCGCCGGCGAGGTCCTCGAGTACGACGACCCGGCCTGGGATCCGTTCTGGGCCGTGTGCGAGGAGCGCCGCCTGCCGCTGGTCACCCACGTCGGCGCGGCCGACAACCACATCCGGTACTCGGGCCCGGGCGCCATCCCCATCCGTCAGATGGAGTCGGGCAGCTTCTTCTCGCACCGCGCCGTCTGGTGGCTCGTCTTCGGCGGCGTGTTCGAGCGCTTCCCCGGCCTGCGGCACGTGATCACCGAGACGCCGGGGAACTGGTTCCCGGGCCTCGCCTCCGAGCTCGACGCGATCTGGAACATGTTCTCGACCGAGCCCGAGATGAACCGGGCGCTCTACGAGACGGTGCCGCGGCCGCCGAGCGAGTACCTGAACCGCAACGTCTTCCTCGGCGCGAGCTTCACGTCGCCCTACGAGGCCGAACAGGCCGTGCTCCACGGCTTCGACTCGCAGCTGATGTGGGGCTCGGACTATCCCCACGTCGAAGGCACCTACGTCAACCCCGAGGGCGCCGGCACGCCATCGGTGACACGGTTGGCGCTGCGCAACTCCTTCTGCTCGCTCGCTCCCGATCAGATCCGCCGCATGGTCGGCGGCAACGCCATCGAGGTCTACGACCTCGACCGGGACGCGCTGGAGCGGGTCGCGGCGTCCATCGGCGCACCCACCATCGACGAGCTGACCACCCCGATCGACGCCGTGCCCGAGGGCGCGAGCCTGCATGCCTTCCGCTCCGGTCGGAACGCGTGGAGCTGAGCGACGCCATGGGCGGGGCGGAACCCGGCACCGACGACGAGGCGACGACGTCGGCACGTCGCGTCGCCGCCGAGCTGGCCGCCGCGTTCGGGGCGGGCCCCGACGAGGCCCAGCGGGTGCTGCGCTCGCTGTACGCGGGCTCGGTCGAGCTGCGCCACGTGCCGGCGCTCCCCTCCG
Source organism: Acidimicrobiales bacterium (assembly GCA_035693765.1). Taxonomy (GTDB): domain Bacteria; phylum Actinomycetota; class Acidimicrobiia; order Acidimicrobiales; family VFJN01; genus ZC4RG19. The sequence continues at coordinate 294 of DASSGC010000263.1, read as the reverse complement.
ACGGCGTCGTCGACGGCGAGCGCCTGGCCGAGTCGTCGGGCCGGGAAGCCGCGATGGTCCGCCGTGCCCTCCCCGACCAGCGCTACGACGGCATCGACGTCAGCGTCGACGGCGATCGGTTCGACCTGCGGACCGTGATCCGCGGGACGCTGGCCGACGGCGCCGCCGTCCGGATCCCGACCCGGATGCGCGGCACGGTGCTCGCCGGGCGCATCGTGGCCATCGAGCACGTGTTGGACGCCGAGACCATCGCGGCCTGGACCGAGGTCGCGGCGGCCGGCGGGCTGGCCGAGC
>DASSGC010000262.1:0-3136 GCA_035693765.1 Acidimicrobiales bacterium | reverse complement strand
TGGCACGGCACGCCGCCCCGCCCGACGTCGCGGTGGGAGGCCGACATCCGCACGCCGAGCGGCGTCGTGGCCGTGACCAGCCCGCCCCGGACCGCGTCGGCGCCGCGGACGAGCCGGGCCACGGCCAGGGCGTGGGCCGGGCGGCGCAGCCGTTCCTGCTCGGCCCGGGCGGCGATCAGGGCGACGCCGGCGATCACGGCCACGGCGGCGGCGGACGCCGGCCCGGCCGGCACGGCCCGCCAGCCCGCGGCCACCGCCAGGCAGGCGGCGACGACCACCGCCAGCGCGGTCCACTGCGCCTCCGACAGCCCGGCGAGGTAGGGGCGCCCCGGGTCGCCGCGCAGGAGCTCCAGCCAGAAGCGGACGGCCACGTGGGCGAGCAGGTAGCTGGTCAGGGCCGCCCCCGCCGGGGCGGGGCCGAGGACGACCGCCGTCGTGGCCGCGGCCATCGCCACCAGGGCGCCGGCCTCCAGCGCGGGGACCGGCAGGAGGGTCACGCCTGCGTACTCGACCGGCAGGCCCTCGGCCACGTGGCGGGCCCCGTAGCGGACGCCCCGGGCCGCGGGGCGGCCGTGGCAGCACCCGGCGACCAGGCAGCCGACCCGGCCGCCGGCGAGGAAGACCGCCAGGCCGGGCGCGGCCACGTCGAGCGAGGCCAGCACCGGCTGGCGGGCCAGCGCCAGCACCCCGGCCGCGACGACCAGCGCCGCCGTCTCGGCGTGGAAGCACACCAGCCGGGCGCGGCCGGCGACCAGCGCCTCGCCCGCGGCCACCGCCAGCAGGGCGCCCACCATGGCGCCGGCCAGGACGAGCACCAGCCACGCGGGCCGCCCGGCGGCGACGGCGACGGCGAAGGTCCAGCCCATGGCGGCGACCAGGCCGACGAACCCGAAGAGCGTGAACCCGGCCCAACGCCCGCCGGGCCCGACCCGCACCCAGCGTTCCGGGAGCCGGCTGGCCGGCCCGTAGCCCTGACGACCGTGCACCTGCCGCCTCCGCTCTCGTCCTCCCCGAACGTCGCCGATGCCGGCCGCCCCAGGCAGGGCCGCCGGTGAGGCCGACAGGGCAGATCGCGCTGCCCGATCGGGCACCGAGCGCGCGGGGCTTGACGCTCTCAAGCGTTGGGTTGGGTCCGGGAGCGACCTTGCCGAAGAGCCGGCCGTCAGGGATGCAGAGCCGGTCGTCCGTGGCTCCTTCCGCCGGACCCCAGGCGAACGGCAAGCCGCGCCGCACCACTATCAGTGACGCTGCCGGACGTACATTCTCGACGCTTTGCCGGAAGGGGCTTCTGACCCTGGCCGAGCCGGCGCGGACGCGCGCACGATGAAGTCGCGACAGTCGATCGGGAGGCGCATGGGTTGCCGAACATGGGAGCGCCGCTGTGTCGGCCGTGCCGTGCGCCGTTCTGGAAGTGAGCCGTCATGACGTTGATGAGTCGAACTCTTTCTCCCGTTCCGGTGACGAGCTTGGAGCAGTACTTGCGAGATGGTGGTGGGCGAGGCCTGGCCGCGGCGCGAGAGGTCGAGCCCGAAACGGTGATCGCCGAAGTCGAGGAATCAGGTCTGCGGGCCCGGGGCGGTGCTGGGATTCCGTGTGGACCCAAGTGGCGGACGGTGCGCGCCTACGGAGTCGGTGCGGCTGCGGCGCCATCGGTGGTCGTCAATGCGGCGGAAGGCGAGCCTGGATCGTTCAAGGACCGGGCGATCCTGTTGCGGAACCCGTACCGGGTGCTTGAGGGCGCGCTCATCGCCGCTCGCGCAGTAGGGGCGAGCGACGTGATCATCGCTTTGAAACGCATGCATACCGAGGTTCGGCGCCGGGCCGACGAGGCGATCGATGAGGCTCGCGCGGTGGGCTGGCTGGACGGTCTCGACATCCAGGTGTTCGAGGGTCCGAACGAATACTTGTACGGCGAGGAAACAGCGATGTTGGAGGCGATTGACGGCCGCCCTCCGTTCCCGCGGATCGCGCCGCCGTATCGGCGCGGTGTGCACGAGATCATCGACCGTGCGGTGGGCGTCGACTCGTCCAGCGCGTCGGCTGCGCTCGTGGAACTGGCCGGCCCCAGCCGTGACGCTGTCGGGTCGCCGGCTTTGGTCAACAACGTCGAGACGCTCGCCAACGTGCCCGCGATCATGGTCGAGGGGCCCGAATGGTTCCGTGGGGTCGGTACACGGGAGTCGCCGGGATCGTTGGTCTGCACGGTGACGGGCGCGACGCAGCGCCACGGGGTTGGCGAGGTTCCCATGGGGACGCCGCTTCGAGAGGTGCTCCGTCTCATCGGGGGTGGACCCAATGCGGGACGTGTCATCAAGGCGGTCATGGGTGGTGCTGCGACCCCGTTGTTGACGGCGGACCAGCTCGATACTCCGGTGAGCATCGAAGGCATGGAGAGCGTCGGCGGCCGTTTGGGCTGTGGTGGGTTCATCGTGTTCGACGACCGCAGCGATATGGCTGCCGTCGCTGAGGGCGTGGCCAGATTCTTGTCGATCGAGTCGTGCGGATTGTGCGTGCCGTGCAAGGAAGACGGGATGGCGTTGGCCGATCTGTTCGGTCGTGTGCGGCGCTCGCAGGCCAATGACCGCGATCTTGTCGCGATCAAGGACCGCTTGCGGACCGTCGACTACGGAGCGCGGTGCAACCTCGCAACCCAGTATCAACTGGTCCTGCAAAGCGTTCTCGACGACTTCGCTGACGAGATCGACGCCCACGTGCATGGCAGCGCGGCCGCTGCGGCTCCCGAGCTCATCGCCTCCGTCGTCGATATTGACGGGCCGGTCGCGGTTCTCGACGAGTCCCACCTTCGCAAGCAGCCGGACTGGACGTTCGAGGCTCGTTGGTCGGGAAAGTTTCCGGCTGACCGACTCTCGACAACCGGGCGTACACACGCAGTCTGAGCGGCCCCACGACCGGATCAGCCCAACAAGGAATCCCGGGGCCCCGGCACGGAGGACCTTCGGCCCTGTCCGACCGTGCGATCGGGGAGTAGCAAGAGTCAGGCACAGCACCCGCGCACGGGACCCCGGCTGCGGGCCACACAAGGGGGGCCACCCATGAGATGCAAGAAGCTCGTCGTCGCCATGATCGCCACGGCCGGCGTCGTCGGCCCGGCCGGGGCCGCCTCAGCCGACATCGT
>DASSGC010000261.1:0-7285 GCA_035693765.1 Acidimicrobiales bacterium | reverse complement strand
CAGCGGAGGGCGGCCACGTCGAGCACGTCCTCCCCGGCGTCTGCGACGGCGTCGGGGTCGGCCCGGTCGAGGGCGAGGGAGTCCTCGTTGTCGATGTCGGTCACACCCAGGTGCGGCACGACGCCCAGGGTCGGCACGCCGCACCGGCGCTCCAGGTCGGCGCAGGCGCCGCCCAGCAGCGCCGGGTCGCCCCGCAGCCGGTTGACGACGAAGCCCCGCACCGTGGCCCGCAGGTCGTCGGGCAGCACGGCCACCGTGCCGTACAGCGCGGCGAAGACGCCGCCCCGGTCGATGTCGCCGACCACCACCGCGGGCAGGCCCGCCTCCCGGGCCAGCGGCAGGTTGACCAGGTCGCGGTCGAGCAGGTTGATCTCCGCCGGGCTGCCCGCCCCCTCGCAGACCACCACGTCGAAGCGGCGCCGCAGCCCGGCCAGGGCGTCGAGCACCACGGGCAGCAGCGCCCGCTTGGTCTCGTGGTAGTCCGCGGCCGACTGCACGCCGGTCGGCCGGCCCAGGACGACGACCTGGCTGGCCCGGTCGCTGGTCGGCTTCAGCAGGATGGGGTTCATGGCCACCTCGGGCTCGACCCCGGCGGCCAGCGCCTGCACCCACTGGGCGTGCCCGATCTCGCCCCCGTCCGGTGTCACGGCGGCGTTGAGCGCCATGTTCTGGGCCTTGAACGGCGCCACCGCCACGCCCCGCCGGGCGAGCAGCCGGCACAGGCCGGCCACGACGAACGACTTGCCCGCGTCGCTGGTGGTGCCGCACACCATCAGCGCCCCCGTGAGGCCCGGCCGCAGCCCGCCGGTCACGGCGTGCTCCGGGGCGTACTGTCGCCGCCATGGCCCGCGCCAAGTCGATCGTCCTCGTCAACACCGGTCACGGGAAGGGCAAGTCGTCCGCCGCCTTCGGCGTGATGGTGCGGGGCTGGGCCCGGGGCTGGAACGTCGGCGTCGTCCAGTTCGTCAAGGGCGGCAAGTGGAAGACCGGCGAGCGCAAGCTGGCCGACCAGCTCGGCATCGAGTGGCACACGCTGGGCGACGGCTTCACGTGGGAGTCGACCGACCTGGAGCGCACCGCCGACCTCGGCCGCCAGGCCTGGGCGGTGGCGGCCGCCAAGCTGGCCTCGGGCGACTACGACCTGCTGGTGCTCGACGAGGTGACCTACACGATGAAGTACGGCTGGGTCGACGCCGCGGAGGTGGCCGCGGCCATCCGCGACCGGGCACCCCACACCAGCGTGGTCGCCACGGGCCGGGACGCCCCCGACGAGCTGATCGAGGTCGCCGACACCGTCACCGAGATGCGCAAGGTGAAGCACGCCTACGACGCGGGGATCTCGGCGCTCAAGGGCATCGAGTTCTGAGCCCGCGCCGGGCGGCGGGCCGCCTCGGTCCACACCACGCCCAGGCCGAGCGTCAGCAGCATCCACACCAGCAGGTTCCCGGTCAGGGCGTTCAGCCGGAACTGCCACACCAGGTTGGCGGGGGCGGCCACGTGGTCGGGTGAGCCGGGGAGGAGGGCGAAGAGGGCGGCGAAGCCCACCACCCCGGCCGCCACCACGGCGGCCACGCGGCGGTCGTCGGGCCAGCTCTGGGCCCGCAGCCGGGCCGACAGGTGGGCGGCACCGGCCAGCAGCAGCGCGGCCAGGACGATCACCAGCACGTAGAGCCGCTCCCGCTGGCCCACGGTGTCGGGATCGCCGACGGCCGGCGGGTTGGGCGGGTACTTGAGCCACGGGGCGACGGTCACCGCACCGGCCAGGATCAGCCCCGACACCGCCACCCGCCGGAACGGTCCGCCGGTCGTCGTCCGCAGCGACAGCGAGGCGATGGCGAGGAACAGCCCGAACGCCGCCCCGGTGAGGGCGTAGCCGAGGAACAGTCCGGCGCCCTTCTGGTCGGACCGGCTGACCGACACCTCGTCCCCGCCGCCCGCGACCTCGTCGCGGTGCGCGTCCCCGCCGTTCTGGCCCCGGGCCTGTGACTCCTCGAGGGCGATCGCCTCGTCGATGCGGGGCTCGCTGGCGACGGTGTGGAACACGGCGCCGGCCTGTCCGGCCAGCACCCCGATCAGGACGGCCGCGACGACGATCGTGCGCGGGCGCGTGAAGTCGAAGCGCGTGAGCACGTCGGTTGTCCGGCGGCGCGTGCGCTCAGTGGCACGGGACGCCGAGGAGGTGGCGCCCGTCGTGGAAGAACTCGTGGAAGAACAGGTCACCCCGCGACAGCACGCTGGTGAGCTGGCCGTTGTCGAACGTCACCAGCCACAGGGCCAGCGCGGCGACGGCGAGGAGGGCGACGAGCGCCCACCCCGGGATCGGGGCGACGACGACGCCGGGGTCGGCGGTGGCCGTGAGGGTCCGGTCTGCTGCCATGTCTGTCCTCCATCCACGTGGATCGGCACCACGGTCGGTCTCCTGGCTCCCGGATCACCGTTCCCCCCGCCTTCCCGGGCCGGAGCCCAGTGGCATCGTGGGGTTCGCTCCCCGGTCACAGTGGCGGGACCGCGTCGGACTCGCACCGACTTCCCGGAACCGTGGTTCGTGCGGCCGAACCCTATCAGCGGCCGGACGACAGGTACTCGTGGAGCGTCTCGGTCTCGGCCTGGAGCTCGTCGATGCGCGACTTGACCACGTCGCCGATGCTCACGATGCCGACGAGGCGGCCCTCCTCGACGACCGGGACGTGGCGGACGCGACGCTCGGTCATCGTCCGCATCAGCTCGTCCGCGGTGGCCCGGGCGCCGCAGGTGGTCACGTCGGTGGTCATGAGGGCGGACACCGGCTGCTCGAGAGTCGCCTGCTCCCCGGTCGCCCCGGCCAGCGCCCGCACGATGTCGCGCTCGGACAGGATGCCGGCGACCGCGCCGCCGCCGTCCGGATCGTCGGTCACCACGAGCGCGCCGATGTTGCGCTCACGCAACCGCGCCACCGCGTCGGCGATCGTGGCGCCGGCCGTGATCGTCGCGACCTGGCTGCCCTTGCGGTGGAGGATGTGCTCGATCAACACGCGACCCACCCCCTCGTCGAGGCCGTCGTCCTGGGGGACGGCTCCACTGTCCCACAACGGGCGGCAGGATGGGTCGGATGTCTGCGATCGATGTGGGCCGAGCCCGGGCCGAGACACCGGGGTGCGACGGGGTCGTCCACCTGAACCACGCCGGCTGCAGCCTGCCGCCCCGGGTGGTGCTCGACGCCCAGGTCGAGTGGCTGCGCAGCGAGGCCGTGACGGGCGGCTACGAGCTGGCCGCGGCCCGGGAGGACGACCTGGCCCGCGCCTGTGACGAGGTGGCCGCGCTGGTCGGCGCCGCCCCCGAGGAGATCGCCCTCGTGGAGAACGCCACGTTCGGCTGGCACCAGGCCTTCTGGTCGTTGCCGCTGCGGCCGGGCGACCGGATCCTCACCGCCGGCGCCGAGTACGCCACCGGGTTCATCAGCTTCCTCCAGGCCGAGCGGCGGCGCGGGGTGCGGGTGGAGGTCGTGCCCGACGACGACGACGGGCAGGTGTCGGTCGACGCCCTGGCCCGGATGCTCGACGGCGGCGACGGCCCGGTTGGCCTCGTGGCCGTGACCCACGTGCCCACCAACGGCGGGCTGGTCAACCCCGCGGAGGAGATCGGCCGCCTGACCCGCGCCGCCGGCGTGCCCTACCTGCTCGACGCGTGCCAGTCGGTGGGGCAGATGCCGGTGGACGTCCAGGCCATCGGCTGCGACCTGCTGTCGGCGTCGGGCCGGAAGTTCCTGCGGGCGCCCCGGGGCACCGGGTTCCTGTACGCCCGCGGGTCGCTGCTCGACCGGATGGAGCCGGCGTTCCTCGACCTGGACGGCGCCACGTGGGTGGCACCCGACCGCTACGAGGTGCGGCCCGACGCCCGCCGGTTCGAGAACTGGGAGTCGAACCTCGCCGCCCGGGTCGGGCTCGGGGAGGCCGTCGCCTACGCCCGGGGGTGGGGCCTCGACGCCATCGGCGCCCGGGTGGCGGGGGTGGCGGCCGGCCTGCGGGGCCGCCTGGCCGAGGTGCCGGGCGTGGTGGTGCGGGACAAGGGGCGGCGCCGGTGCGGCATCGTCACGTTCACGGTCGACGGGGTCGAGGCGCGGGCCGTGCAGGCCCACCTGGCGGCGGCCGGGATCAACGTGTCGGTGTCGCTCCCGTCGGCGACGCTGCTCGACGCCCGGGCGCGGGACCTGCCGCCACTGGTCAGGGCGTCGGTCCACTACCTCACCACGGACGACGAGCTGGACGCGGCGGTCCGGGCCGTGGCGGAGCTGGCGCGGTGAGCGGGCGGACGGTCACGACCCCCTCCGCGTGACGTGGCGGGTCGGGCGGCCGTGGGCGCCCAGGTGGCGGTTCCGGGCCCGGCCGGGCATCCTGCCCTGATGGTCGAGGTGCTCTTGAGCGGCGGCGGCGACGGCCCGGTGCACGACGCGGCGACGGTCGTGCTCGTGCGGGACGGCGCGGGCGGGCCCGAGTGCCTGATGCTGCGGAAGACGTCCGGCCAGGCTTTCGGCGGCATGTGGGTGTTCCCCGGCGGGCGGGTCGAGGACGGCGACGGCACGGGGCTCGACGGCGCCCGCCGGGCGGCGGTGCGCGAGGCCGAGGAGGAGACGGGGCTCGTGCTCGACGAGGCGACCCTGGTCCCCTTCGCCCACTGGTCGCCGCCGCCCCAGGCGCCCCGGCGCTATGACACCTGGTTCTTCCTGGCGCCGCTGCCCGACGGCGCGGCCGAGGTGGTGGTCGACGGCGGCGAGATCGGCGACCACGTCTGGACCACGGCGGCGAACGCGCTGGCGCGCCACCGGGCCCGCGAGATCGACCTGATGCCGCCCACCTGGGTGACCCTCGACGGGCTGGTGGGGGCGGCCGACGTGGCCGCGGCCGTCGCGCAGGCCGGGTCGGGCGAGATCGACCGGTTCGCCACCCGGATCGCCGACCACGACGGGATGCTGGTGTCGATGTGGCGGGGCGACACCGCCTACGAGTCGGGCGACACCGCCTCGCCCGGGCCGCGCCACCGGCTGTACATGGACCCGGCCGGCTGGCGCTACGAGCGGTCGGGCTGATCCCATGGAGCCCGGCGCCTGCGAGCGGGGAGCGAGATGACCACCTCCACGACCACCGAGACGACCGGGGCCGGGGCCGCGCCCGCGGCGGGCGGTCCGGGCGATCCCGGCGCTGACGCCGACCCCGGCGACCCGGGCGGGGACGACGCCGCCGGCGGCCGGCCGGGGGGCACCGAGCTTGCGGCCGGGTCGGGTGGCGGCGCGGGCGGTGGCCTCGACGACGAGGGTGGCGGCGGCGGGTCCGGTGGAGGCCTGAGCTGGGCCCAGGTGGCTGCGCTCGGCCTGGCGCTGGCGTTCCTCGGGTTCGCGGTGGGCCTCGTGGTCACCCGCGACCGCCCGCCGGCGGCCGACTCGGCCGACGTGGGCTTCCTCCAGGACATGATCACCCACCACGACCAGGCGCTCGGGGTCGCCACGCTGGAGGCGGCCTACGGTGCGGACCCCGTGGTGCGCAGCTACGCCCGCGACGTGATCACGTTCCAGTCGTTCGAGATCGGGGTCATGACGCAGATCCTGGCCGGGTGGGGGCACACGCGGGAGGACCGGTCCGACGAGGCGATGGCCTGGATGGACATGCCGGTGCCGGTGGCCGACATGCCGGGCCTGCTCGGCGACGACGACCTCGACCGGATCTCGCAGGTCCGGGGCGCCGAGCTCGACGCGCTGTTCCTGGAGAAGATGGCCGAGCACCACCGCGGCGGCCTCCACATGGCGCAGGAGGCGGTCGACCGGGTGGGCGACGGCGACGTCCGGTTGCTCGCCCAGCGGATCGAGCGCAACCAGGCCGTGGAGATCAACGAGTACCGGGGCCAGGCGACGACCATGGGCCTCGACCTCGACATCCCGCCGGCCGACGTGCCGCTGGCCGACCTGCCCCCGTTCGACGGCTGATCCCGCGGCGACCGATCCCCGGGCGACCGAGGGCCGGGCGACCGAGGGCCGGGCGACCGAGGGCCGGGGACCGGGGACCGAGGGCCGGGGACCGAGGGCCGGGGACCGTCACACGCCGCCGCTAGCCTCGCCCGGGATGGCTCGGACCGGCACCGCCAGCACTGCGCCCGGGCCCGCCGCCCTGGGCCGTGGTGTCATCGTCAACGCCGGCGACCCGGTGCCCGCCCCGTGGGCCGAGGCCCCCGTCGTGACGGTCGACGAGAAGGCGCTGGTGGAGCCGGGGGAGGCCGTCGCCTTCCTGCACGCCGCCTGGTCGGCCCGGGCGCCGGTGGTGGTGGCGCTCGACGTCGACCCGGGCCTGTTCCGGGCGCCGCGGTCCTACGGCGACGACGACGTGGGCCCCGCGTGGCGGCTCGACCCCGGCTTCGACCTGGCGCACGACCGGCTGCACCACCTGGTGTGGGCCAACACCTACGACGCCCGCGGCGGCGGCGCCCCGATCTGGTGGTGGGGCCGCAAGGCCGCCCGCCTGGGGGCGACCGAGATCGGGAACGGAGACGGGGACGGCGACGAGGCGGCGGGGGACCCCGCCGGCGACGTGCTGCTGCCCGACGGCACGCCGGCCTGGATCGACGGCGGTCCCCGGGGCGGCGTCGCCCCCGGCGACGTGGGCGGCGCGGCGCTCGTCCACGCCGAGTCGGTCGAGATGGGCGGCCTGGGCCTCGTCCCCCCGCGGCGCCCGCCGGCGTCGGACCAGGCGCGGGACCTGGCGCCCGACCAGCTCGCGGCGGTGACCCACGGCGCCGGCCCCGCCCGCGTCATCGCCCCGGCGGGCTCGGGCAAGACCCGGGTGCTCACCGAGCGGCTGCGCCACCTGGTGGTCGACCGGGGCTACGAGCCCGGCGCGGTGGTGGCCGTGGCCTACAACCGCAAGGCCCGTGACGAGATGGTGGCCCGCACCGCCGGGGTCGGCGGCCGCATCCTCACCCTCAACGCGCTCGGCTACGACATCGTGGCCGCGGGGCTGGGGCGCCGGCCCGACGTCCTCGAGACCCGCGACGTCCGCCGCCTGCTCGAACCGCTGGTGCCCAAGGCCGCCCGCCGCCTCAACACCGACCCGCTGGCCCCCTACGTCGAGGCGCTGTCCGCCGTCCGGCTGGGGCTGCGCGACCCGATCGAGGTCGAGGACCAGCGGGGCGACGTCCCGGGCCTGGCCGAGGCCTTTCCCCGCTACCGGGCCGAGCTGGCGCGCAAGGGCGTCATCGACTTCGACGAGCAGGTGCTGCTGGCGGTGGAGCTGCTGCTGCGCGACGGCGGCTTCCGCCGGGCCCA
>DASSGC010000260.1:0-15574 GCA_035693765.1 Acidimicrobiales bacterium | reverse complement strand
AACGCGGTCGCTCCCGGCGGCACACTGCTCGTGGTCAGCCACGACCTCGAGCCGATGCGTGCACCCATCGACACGCTCGCCCACGGCCGGCCCTTCGACCCGGACGCCTACGTGCGGGTCGACGACTTCGCCGCCGCGCTCGCCAGCTCACCGGGATGGGACATCGAGGTCCACGAGAAGCGGCCCCGACCGGCCGGGGCCGCCTCTGCTTCCCACCACGTCGACGACATCGTGCTGCGTGCCCGACACCGCGCCAGCTGAGGAGATCCCGCTCCCGATCCTCGACCTGTCCCAGAACGCCCAGTGGGGCGGCCGCACTAGCGGTCATGTCCCCTCAGCCAGTCGACGTAGTCCGGTACGGCGCGCTCGACGTCGTAGTCCGGCCCCGGATCGGGCAGGTCGTGGCGGGCCGCCGGGACCTGCCGGGTCAGGTGTCGGGCGTGGCCATGACGCCGGGGAGGCGGTCGCCGCCGAAGTCGAGCAGGCCGACCCAGGTGGGACGGACGGTGATGCGTGCCATGCGGGTGCCGGGCTGGTCGGCCATGGCGAGGTACTGGCTGGCGGCCTCCTCGCCGAGGTACTGGCGCGCGGAGGCGGCGTAGTCGGGATCGATCCCGTCGATCTCGGTGACCTGCGCCCACCCACTGCCCCGACCACCGGCTCAGCCGCCGCTACGTCAGGGCCGCTGGGCGAGTCGCTGCAAGCGGCTAGCGATCCGCTGCACGTCGAGATCGGACGTGGCGACGGCCATCACGAGGTCGTACACCGCTGCATTGGTGGCCCCCGCCACGCTGGCGTTGTTGATCTCCAGGAAGACGGCGGTCGCAAGCCAGCCGAGGCGCTTGTTGCCGTCGACGAGGGCGTGGTTGCCGACCACGGATTGCAGCAGAGCTGCGGCCTTCGTCCAGATGGTCGGGTAGGCGTCGTCACGCCCGATCGTCGTCTGAGGCCGAGCCACCGCCGACGCGAGCAGACCCACGTCGCGGATCGGGGGCGGACTCCCCAGCAGGCGACGCGCCAGCTCGATCACGTCGTCGAGGTCGAGGAACTCGACCGGCTCGGTCACCTGCCGAGGCGGTCGATGGCGTCGGCGTGCACGTGAGCGATCAGGTCGGCCGCCGCTGCGACGCGAGCGCGGTGCTCGCTCCGTACGAGGTAATCCCGGATCGCCCGCCGAGCTGCGTCCTGCATGGAGATGCCCTCGGCCGCGGCGCGCTCTCGGAGCGCCTGCTGCTCTTCGTCGGTGAGCCTGAGCGTCATCGCCATGGCGCGTATGGTATCAGAATGATACCGGCTGGGAACGTCTGGGCGCCCCGCTCCGGAGCACGCCGGCCGGGGTGGCCCGCCCCGCGCCCGCCCCGCACGCCGCTACGTGGCGTCGTTCGAGCCGCGGTGCCGGCGGAGGTAGCCGTCGACCTGCCGCCGCTCCCAGTCGGCGCCGAACAGGCCGCCGGCGCCGAGGAGGACGACGGACGTGATGGCGACGATCACGCCGGTGCCGAGCATCGGCCAGTAGAACCACAGGTCCTCGGTGCCGTCTGCCATGTCGATGGCGAACCACATGAGGCTCAGGACGGCGTAGATCCCGAGGACGGTGTACAGGATCCTCAACTTGCGGACCCATCGGTGCGCCTCGGCCCGCAGGTCCTGCGGCGCGGGGTCCGGCTGCGGTGCGGGGCTGGCGTCGGAGGTGTCGGGCATGTCTGATCTCCTTCGGGTGATGGCGTCAACCCGCCCGCCGCCGGGCGGCGCGCCCGGCGACCAGGAGCGCGACGGCGGCGACCGCGACGGGCCACCACAGGCTGTGGGGGTCGTCGGTGGTTCCCAGCCACGACTGGCGCAGGCCGCCGATGATGTGGCTGAGCGGCAGGACGTCCGAGATCGACGCCATGGCCGAGGTCATGACGTCGCGCGGTGGGCCGCCGCCACCCAGGAGGAACATCGGCACGAACAGCAGGTTGCCGACGGCGCTGGCGGCGCGGCCGCTGGGCAGCAGCGTGCCCAGGGCGCCGCCGATGGCGATGAAGCACGCGAGGCCGGCCAGGTACCAGGCCAGCACACCGGCGGGATCCTCGGGTAGGGCCAGTCCATAGGCGGCGGCGCCGGCGGCCAGCACCAGCGCCGCGGACACGGTGCCGACGAGGGCGCCCAGCACGATCTCGCTCGCGATCAGGGTGGGGGCGCTCAGGCCGGAGGCCCGGAACCGCCGGGTGACGCCGAGCTCGCGGTACGTCGCCATCCTGACGGGCAGGGTGATGAGCCCGAGGGCGGCCAGCACCACACCGACGTAGCCGGCGATGTAGTGGTCGCTGGGCGCCACCCCCGCGAACTCGGGGTCGGGCACCTCGCCGAACACGCCGGCGAGCACGAGGACCGTGACCGCCGGGAAGCCGACGAGGCTGACCGCCACCGCCGGCTCCCGGACGAGCAGGCGCAGCTCGAGCCGGGCGAGGCGGAGCACGGTCCGCACCGGTGACGCCGTGTCCGGGTGGGCTCCGGTGCGGGGGTCGAGCGCAGCGGTCATCGGGAGTCCTCCGTGACGAGGTCGACGAAGCGGTCTTCGAGCGTGGCCTGCTCCACCCGTAGGTCGAGCGGCGGTCGGCCGAGCTCGACGAGGCGGGCGCCGACATGGGCGAGGATCGGGCCGCTGCCGGCGACGTCGACCTGGGGCCCCCGGCGGCTGGCGCTGGTCAGGCCGGGGACGTCGTGCAGGTGCCGGAGGTCGAGGTCGGGGTCGGTGAAGCGGACGGTGGCCGCCCCGCCGAGGGCCGACACGATCGCCGAGGGCGTGCCGTCGGCGACGACGGTGCCCTGGTGCATCACCACGATCCGGTCGCAGAGGCGTTCGGCCTCCTCCACGTCGTGGGTCACCAGCACCACGGTGGTGCCGCCCTCCCGGACGCGCCGCACGACGTCCCAGGTGTGGCGGCGGCTCAGGGGGTCGAGGTTCTGCGTGAGCTCGTCGAGGAACACCAGCCGGGGGCGTCCCACCAGCGCCAGCGCCACGAAGAGCCGCTGGCGCTCGCCGCCCGACAGCGCGCCGAAGGGCCGGTGCCAGAGGCGGGCGAGCTGCCATTCCTCGGCGAGATCGTCGAGGCGCCGGGGGCTCGGGTGCAGGGAGGCGAAGAGCCCGAGTGCCTCCCCGACCCGCATGCGCTCGGGCAGCGCGGCGTCCTGGAGCTGGGCCCCGACCAGGCGACGCAGCCGATCCCCGGCGGCCTGGGGGTCGAGCCCGAGGACCGACACGGACCCGCCGTCGGCCGGCCGGAGCCCCTGGAGGATCTCCACGGTGGTCGTCTTGCCGGCCCCGTTCGAGCCCAGGAGCCCGAACAGCTCGCCCTCGCGCACCGAGAACGACACGCCGCCGACGACGGTGGACGAGCCGTACCGCTTCACCAGGTCGTGGACCTCGACCACGGTGCGGCCCGGCGCGGCCGGGCGAACGGTCGGGGCGGAGTCCGTGGATGCCGACTCGGTGGATGCCATGGTGCGAGCGTGCGCCCCCACCCGCCCCGGGCACATCGGTCCCCGGTCGCTACGGGAGATCCACCCCCGGAAGGGGCTCCACGATCCCGTGGTCGTAGGCGAACACGATCGCCGCCGCACGGTCGCGCACACCGAGCTTGGAGAACACGGCACCGACGTGCGTCTTGACGGTGGCCTCGCTCACGGTCAGGGCGCCGGCGATCTCGGCGTTGCTCGCCCCGCGGGCCATGTGGCGCAGCACGTCGTGCTCGCGGTCGGTCAGCTCGGCCACCCGGGCCCCCTCGGCCAGGCGGGGCCGCACGTTGGCGCGGAAGGCCTGCAGGACGCGCGGGGCCACCTTCGGGTCGAGCCAGGCGGCACCACCGGCGACCGCGCGGGCCGCGGCGATGAGGTCCTCGGCCGAGCTGTCCTTGAGGATGAACCCCGCAGCGCCGGCGTCGAGGGCGCCCCACAGCGCGTCGTCGTCGTCGAAGGTCGTGAACATCAGGACCGGCGGGGCCCCGCCCGCAGCGGCCAGCCGCCGGGTCGCGGTGACGCCGTCCACCCGCCGCATGCGGACGTCCATCAGCACGAGGTCGGGCCGGTGCGCGGCGACCGCCGGCACGACCTCGTCGCCGTCGTCGCACTCGGCGACGACCTCGAACCCGTCGGCGGGCCCGAGGATCCGGACGGCGCCGGCGCGCACCACCGGTTGGTCGTCGACGATGACGATCCGGATCACGGCACCGACCGCTCCCGGTCGGTGGCGGCGAGCGGGAGCCGCGCCTCGACCCGCCAGCCCCCGGGCGTCGGTCCGGCCGCCAGCTCGCCGCCGACCGCCCGCGCCCGCTCGCGCATCCCCACCAGGCCGAAGTGCCCGTCCTCGTGGTCGCCGCCGGCCGCGGCGCGACCATGGTCGGCCACCACGAGCCGCACCTCGTCGGTCGCCGCGTCGAGGTCGACCGCGAGCTCCACCCGGTTGCCGGGCGCATGGCGGGCCACGTTGGCCAGCGCCTCGCCGCAGATGCGGTGCAGCGCCACCCCGAGCGGACCCTCGATGCTCGCCGCCGCCGGCGTCACCACGGCGGTCACGTCCAGCCCGGCGCGGCGATAGTCGTCGACCAGCCCCATGACGTCGGCGGAACCGGGCAGCGCCGGGTCGGTCCCCCGCTCGCTGGTCCGCAGCGATGCGACCGTCGCCCGGATCTGGTCGAGGCTGGCGCGCCCGACCGTCTCGGCCTGGAGCAGCGCCCGCTCCGCCTCGTCGACGTCGCGGCGCAGCACGTGCCGGGCGCCGGTGACGTGGAGCAGCACCGCCGCCAGCGTATGGCCGGCCAGGTCGTGCAGGTCGCGGGCGATGCGCCGGCGCTCCTCGGCCACGGCCTGCTGCGCCAGGGCCTCCCGCGCCGCCTCCAGCCGCTCGATCAGCAGCCGCTGGCGGCCGAGGTCACGCCCCAGCAGGAAGGTGAACACGTTGGCGGCGACCCACGGGGTCCAGGCGATGTCCTCCTCGGGGACCGCCGCCGCCACGGTCAGCGGCACGGCGACGGAGACCACGAGCACGACGACGGCCCTGGTCAGCGAGCCCAGGTGCCAGGCCGCGTACAACGAGACCAGCACGCCCAGGAAGAACGCCACCTCGAGGTTCCCGCTCCGCCCGGTCGCCGCCGCCAGCGGCAGGCTGACCAGCACGGCGGTCGCCTCCCAGGGCAGCCAACCGACCGCGCCCCCGAGCAGGCACGCCCCCGCCACCACCACCAGTAGCAGCTCGCCCGTGGTGCCGGCATCGGTCGCCTGGGCGGCCAGCACGATCACCACCGTGCTGACCGCCACGAACAGGACCTCCGCGGGGTCGGTGGGCGTCACCGGACGGGCGAGGTCGGCTCGCCACCTGCTCCACCTGGGCACGTGACCGAGGCTACGGCGGCTGCGGGCGCCGCGGGCGATCAGCGTGTGCGGTTCGCCCGACGAGACCCGGAACCCGGCACGCGGAACCCGGGGACGCGGCGGTCGTCCCATCTCCACAACCTCCCCACGCCGTCT
The DNA here is from genome assembly GCA_035693765.1 of Acidimicrobiales bacterium. Classification (GTDB taxonomy): domain Bacteria; phylum Actinomycetota; class Acidimicrobiia; order Acidimicrobiales; family VFJN01; genus ZC4RG19. The sequence goes on along the minus strand of DASSGC010000260.1, from coordinate 10,066 downwards.
CCAAGCCTCGAGCGGGCGCCGCCCCCATGGTGGGGGCATGACCGCTCGGGAACGCCATCACCACCTGCTGGCCGGGGCGCGGGCCATGGCGCCCTGGCTGCTCGGCATCGTGCCCTTCGGCCTCGTCATCGGCGTCAGCGCCGCCCGCGCCGACATCCCCCTCCTCGCCGGATGGCTGACGGGGCCGCTCATCTTCGGCGGCAGCGCCCAGGTCGCCACCATCCAGCTGCTCGACAGCGGCACCGCCGCGGTCGTCGTGGTGGCGGCCGCCCTGGCCATGAACCTCCGCCTCGTCCTGTATTCGGCCACGCTCGCCCCGCACTGGCGGGGCGCGCCCCGGTGGTGGCAGGCGCTGGCCGCGTCGCTCCTGATCGACCCGTCGCTCGCGGTCGGCGTCGACGGCTACGAGCGGGCGGCCACACCGCGGCACGGCCACCTCCACTACACGGGAGGCGCCGTCGCCCTGCTGGTCGCCTGGGTGGCCGCCATCACCGCCGGCGCCACCGTCGGGGCGGCACTGCCCGACGCGCTGCGGCTCGAGATGGTGATACCGCTGTTCCTCATCGGGGAGGTCGTGCCCCGCCTCACCAGCCGTGCCACCAACCGGGCGGTCGGCGTGGCCATCGCCGCCGGCGTGGCCGGCACGTGGGTTCCCCTGCACCTCGGCACGCTGCTGGCCCTCGGCGGCGGGCTCGCCGCCGCCGTGGTCACCGAGCGGGCCGAGATCACGAGCGGTGCCGGGGGTGGTCCGGGGTCGGGCAGCGTTGCGTCGGCGGCGTCGGTGGGCGCCAGGGCGGACGGGGTCGTCCGGTGAAGGCCTGGATCGTCGTCGTCGCCGTCGGTGCCGGCAGCTACCTGTTCCGCATCAGCATGCTCGTGCTGGCCGCCCGCGCCGGGCTGCCGCCCCTGGTGGCGCGCGCCGCCCGCCACGCGGTCCCCGTGTCGTTCGCGGCCCTCGCCGCATCCGCGCTGACCGCCCACCTGACGGCGTCGGCGGCGACGCTCCCGCCGGTCGTCGCCGCGACCGCCGCTGCCGTCGCGGTGCGGCGCACGGGCTCGCCGCACGCCGCGCTGGCGGTCGGGATGCCGACGGTCTGGGCCCTGTCCGCGCTGCTGTCGCGCTGAACCGGGAACCCCGAGGCGTCGAGGATCGGCTACGCGCTCTCTGCCGCCTCCGCGTCATCCAGTAGCTCGGACGAGGCGATCAGTGCGGCCCTGATGATCAGCCGCTCGGGAATCGCCTCGAAGGTCGCGCCGCGGACCTCGAGCGTTCGGCATTCGGAGTCACCGCACACGGAACAGCAGCGGCTGCTGCCCACCCGTCCCTCGATCCAGTCCTCCATCGGCCTGCCTGCGATCCAGATGCGATTGGACTCAGCGGGGTCGGCCTTGAACGATGGTTCATCGATCTCGCTGATCTCCAGCCGTGGCTGGATGCCCAGGGGTCGTAGGACCTGCTCGAGGACGACGACCGCGTGCTGCACCTCGTCCTGGGTCGCGGCGCAGCGATCGCACGTCCTGCCGTCCTGGCTCACGAGCCTCTGCCAGACGATCGGTAACGCTCTCACGTCTCCTGCTCCTCTCCGACCGACCCGAGGGTAGGTCCGGGGACGTGGCGGCAACAGGGCCGTAGGTCCCGCCGACCAGCCCCACACGGTGCCGGTGCGGGGCTTTCGTTCGCCCGGTGGCCGGGAGAGGACCTTCGCACCTGGCGCGACCGCGGCCGGAGGGTGTCGAGTGAGGGCGGAGCACAGAGACCAGAGACAGGGGATGGACGATGGCCGACACCAAGCAGGCATGGAGCGAGGTCGCAGACCGGTTGGGCGAGCTCGGGCTGAAGCTCAAGCTGCACTACGAGCAGACGGCCGAGGGCCGCGAGGCCGACGGTTCGGTCAAGAAGGCGCTCGAGGAGCTCCGGGACGCGGTCGATGGTGCCTTCGACGCCGTCGGCAACGCCGTCGGGGACCCGGCCGTGAAGGACGATGCGCGGGACGTCGCCAGTGCCCTCCGCGCCGCGCTGTCGACGACCTTCTCGGAGGTGAGCGACGACCTGCGCGGCTGCTTCAGGCCGAAGGACCGCGCCTGACGCGGGGAGCGTGACCGCGCACCCCATCGGCAGGAGCGTCGTCGTCGGCGCACGTGCGGCCGGCATCACTCTCGAGATCGACGGCGAGACGATCCCGCCCGCAGGGCTCGCGCAGCTGACCCTGCTCGGTGCCGGGCTCGGAGGGCTGGTCGCAGCGCTGCTACCGCGCCCGGGCCCGGACCTGGTCCGTCTGGGCCACCGTCGTGCTCACGGTCGTCTCGTGCATCCCGTCGGCCACATCCCCGCACGACGTCGGCACCAAGGTCATCCTGGTTGCGACGCACGTCATCGTGGCAGGCATCATCGTGCCGGCACTCGCTCGCCGGGCGCACCACTGCCCCCGACTGTCGACCACCGACCCCGACCACCGACCCCGACCACCGACCCCGACCGCCGCCTGCATCCGAACGAGGAGAATCCCACGATGCCCCAGTACCTGCTCTCGGTCTGGCACGACGACGAGTACGAGGTCGACTTCAGCACGCCGGACGCACAACGACGCACTGCCCAGGTCGGCGCCTTCAACGCGGAGCTGGAGAGCGCCGGCGCCTGGGTGTTCGGCGCCGGCCTGCAGCCCGCCTCCTCGGCGACCGTCGTGCGCCCGGGTGACGGCGTGTCGATGACCGACGGTCCCTACGCCGAGACCAAGGAACAGATGGGCGGCTTCTGGATCATCGAGGCACCGGACCTCGACGCAGCCCTCGACTGGGCGCGCCGGGCCGCTGCCGCCTGTGAAGGGCCGGTCGAGCTCCGCCCGACGCAGGATGAGTGACGAGCTCGCATCGATCTACCGGCGAGAGGTCGGCCGCTGCACCGCCACGCTCGTCCGCGTCCTCGGCGACATCGACCTCGCCGAGGACGCGGTCGCGGAGGCGTTCGCCATCGCCGCCGAACGGTGGCCGGTCACCGGCACGCCACCCAACCCCGGTGGCTGGATCACCACGACCGCCCGCAACCGCGCCATCGACCGGCTCCGCCGGGAGGCCACGCGAGCCGACCGCCACCTCGCCGCCCACCGGCTCAGCCCTGGCGACACGGGACCCGACGCCAGGCCAGAGCTCGACGACCTCGACGACTTCGTCGACGTCATCGCCAACGATCAGCTCCGCCTCATGTTCCTGTGCTGCCACCCCGCGCTCGCCCCCGACGCACAGGTGGCCCTGACCCTGCGACTGCTCGGGGGGCTGGAGGTTCCCGAGATCGCCCGGGCCTTCCTGGTGCCCGAGGCGACCATGGCCCAGCGCCTCGTGCGGGCGAAGCGCAAGCTCCGGGACAACCACGCGTCCTACCGCATCCCCCGCGCCGCGGAGCTGCCCGACCGCCTGCACGCGGTGCTCAACGCCATCGCGCTGATCTTCACCGAAGGCCACACCGCGACCGCCGGTGACAGCCTCGTGCGGGTCGACCTCACCACCGAGGCCATCCGGCTCGGGCGGGTCCTCGTCGAGCTGATGCCCGACGAGCCCGAGGCGGTCGGCCTTCTCGCGCTCATGCTCCTGACCGATGCCCGCCGACCCGCCCGGGTCGCGGCCGACGGATCGATGGTGCGCCTCGCCGACCAGGACCGGTCACGCTGGAGCCGCGAGCTCGTCGCCGAGGGCCACGCGCTGGTGCGGGCCTGCCTCCGCCGCAACCAGCCCGGTCCGTTCCAGATCCAGGCCGCCATCGCCGCGGTCCACGCCGACGCGCCGACCGCGGACACCACCGACTGGTCGCAGGTGGTCGCCCTCTACGACCAGCTCCACACCCTGCGCCCGAACGCGGTCGTGGCCGTGAACCGCGCCGCCGCCATCGCCGAGCTGCACGGCCCTCAGGCCGGCCTCGCCGCCCTCGACACCGTCGACCACGCTCTGGTCGAGGCCTACCAGCCCTACCAGGCCGCGCGCGCGGACCTCCTCGCCCGCGCCGGCCGCACCGCCGAGGCGGTCGCCGCCTACGACCGCGCCATCGAGCTCAGCACCAACCCGAGCGAGCGCCGCTTCCTCGCCGAGCGGAGGGACCTCGCTGCCGGAACGACGCCGGCGTGAGAGATTTCTTCGACCGCCCGTGTCGATTCCTCCCGGGCCGTTCGTGGGGAGGGTGAGCGGTGCACACGGCACCGCCGAACCGACCGACAAGGGAGGCCCCCGTGGGCAAGCTCATCTCCAACTTCTTCATCTCGCTCGACGGCGTCGTGGAAACGCCCGACCAGTGGCACTTCCCGTACTTCAACGACGAGATGGGCGATGCCGTCGGCAAGGCCATGGAGACCACCGAGGCCCTGCTCATGGGCCGCGTGCTCTACGAGGAGTGGGCCGGCTACTGGCCCACGAGCGACGACGAGCCCATCGCCTCGATCTTCAACGACATGTCCAAGTACGTCGTGTCCCGGACCCTCCGGGAGGCGACCTGGAACAACACCACGATCATCGGCGGCGATGTGGCGGCCGGGATCCGGGACCTGAAGGACAGCACCGAGGGCGACATCAGCATGTCGGGCAGCGCCACGCTGGTCCGCTGGCTGCTGGCCAACGGGCTCGTCGACCGGCTGAACCTCATGGTCCACCCCATCGCCATCGGCAAGGGCCAGCGTCTGTTCGAGAACACCCCGACCCTCCCCCTGCGGCTGGTCTCGCACGAGACCTTCAGCACCGGCGTGCTCAACCTCAGCTACGCCCCCGCCGACGCCTGACCGCCCGGCACCGCCGCCAGCACCGGTCGGCCCCGCCTCCGTGCGGGGCCGACGCCGCGCCCGGTCGTCGGTGCCCATCGGCGTCGGCGGACCGGCATCATGGTCGCATGGACACCGGGCCGTACTCCGTGGCCTTCCCGCGCCGCTGGTGGTACCCCGTGGCCCGATCGTCGGAGCTGGGCCGCCGACCGCTGGCGGTCACCCTCATGGACACGCCGCTCGCCGTGTTCCGTGGCGCGGGCGGCGAGCCGGCCGTCCTCCTCGACCGGTGCGCCCACCGCAACTACCCGCTCTCCCTCGGGCGGGTCACCGACGACGGCGGGCTCGAGTGCGGCTACCACGGCTGGACCTACGACGGCGGCGGGCGGTGCGTGCGAGTCCCCGGACTCGTCGAGGAGTGCGCGCCGCCTGCCCCCACCCGGCAGGTCCCGTCTCATGCCGCGGTCGAGCAGGACGGCATCGTGTGGGCCTGGGGAGCGCCGGATGCCGAACCGGACCGGCGCCCGTTCGCCCTGCCCGCGGTCGACGGCCCCGGCGCCGGTGAGGTGATCCTCCAGTGCGACCTCGAGTGCACCCTGCACGCCGCGCTGGAGAACGCGCTCGACGTCCCGCACACGGCCTTCCTCCATCGCGGGATCTTCCGCGGCGGCACCCCACGCCGGATCACCGCCGTGCGCCGCCCGGTCGACGGCGGCGTCGAGGTGCGCTACCTCGGGGAGCCGGTCGGCATGGGACCGATCCGGTTGCGCGACGATGCCGGCCGCACCTTCGACCACTGGGACCGCTTCTTCCTCCCGTCCATCGCCCAGGTCGAGTACGCGGTCGACGGGTGGTTCCGCCTCGTCAACACCATCGCCCACCTTCCGATGTCACCGTTCCGCACCCGCGCCTGGTTCGTGGTCCGGTTCCAGAGCCGCCTGCCGGCCGCCGTCGTGCGGCCCGTCGTGTTGCGGCGAGGCAGGCAGATCCTCCGTCAGGACGCCCGCGCCCTGGCCCGGCAGACCGAGCGGATGCGCAGCCTCGGAGGCGAGCGCTACGCCTCGACCGAGCTCGACCTCCTCGGCAACGCGATCTGGCACCTGCTGCGGCACGCCGAGCGCGCCGAGCGGCCCGACGGCGGCGACGGCGCACACGAGGCCACGGTCGGCGAACGCACGGTCGTGTTCGAGGCCTAGCGAGGGCCAGTGGTGACACCCGTGATCGACGCCAGGGCGGAACGACTCCATCGCCGGTCGTACGTGCTCGACCTGCACACCCACGGCCCGGGGTTCGTGCCGCAGCCGTTTCGCGCCGTGTGGCGCGGCGTCACGCTTCGTGCGCCGGCGGAGGTCGGCTTCGACGTGCTGCGCACGGCCGGGGTCGATGCGGCGATCGCCAAGGCTGTCGGCGATCCGATCGTCACACGCTGGTACGTCGGCCGGAGCCCGTGGGATGCCGTCGAGGCCCAGCTCGCCCTGATCGAGCGGCAGGCGGGCGCTGCCGGTGCGCTCGTCGCCCGGTCGGTCGAGGGTTTGGTGCAGGCCCGGGCGCAGGGCGTGCCCGCCGTGGTGCTCGGCGTCGAGGGCGCCGACGCGGTGGGCGACGACGTCGATCGCATCGATGCCTGGCACGCCCGTGGTGTCCGCGTGATCGTGCTGGTGCACCTGCGTGACAACGCGCTCGGCACCACCTGCCTGCCGTGGCAGCAGTACGCCGGGCCGGTGCCCGTCCGGCGTCGCGCCTCGCCGGGCCTCAGCCCCCTCGGCGCGCGGGTCGTCCAACGCATGAACCAGGTCGGTGTGGTGGTCGACGTCGCCCACGCCGACCGGGCCACCCTGCTGGACGTCGTCGACGTGGCGACCGCGCCCGTGGTCTCGTCGCACACCGGCGCCCGCGCCCTCCAGGACTTCGCCCGCTACCTCGCCGACGACGAGCTGCGGGCGATCGCCTCGACGGGTGGCGTGGTCGGGCTCTGGCCCTACCGGGCCCGTCGCACCGGTGTGCGCAGCATCGGCGACCTGGTCGCTCACGCCCGGCACATCGCCGAGACGGTCGGCACCGAGCACCTCGCCGTCGGCACCGACATGAACGGTGTCCCCGGCGTCATGGCCGGGTTCGGTGACGAGACCGACCTGCCGAAGCTGACGGACGCCCTCCTCCACGGCGGCTTCGGCGACGACGAGGTGGAGGGGATCCTGGGCGGCAACGCCCTCCGGGTGCTGCGTCGAGTGGAAGCAGAGGCGCGTCGAGCCCCGTCCTGACACCGCGCATCCGCTGCCGCCGATCCGTGGTCACGGCAACCCCGTCACGCCCCGACGGTCACCATGAGGTAGTCGAGCATCCCGAGCAGGGCGGCCGCCCGGTCGGGATCGCGGGCCTCGTCGGTCCCCCACAGGGTCTGGCACACCCGCGCGCCCTGGCGGACGATCGTCCGATAGCCCATCGTGCGCAGGCCAGGGTCGGAGAGCTCCATGTTCTGGATGACGGCCTCGTCGCCCGCGACGCCGTCGTACGGCTCGGTGCCGGGAACGAACCTCCGCCGGTCGTCGAGGTCCTGGGCCGCGGCCTCGACCGACTCGTAGTCCTCGCAGTGGGCCATCACCCGCAGGTCGCCGTCCTCGGATTCATAGGTGCAGTCGAGCTCGTCGTCGATCTCGACGCCGTAGGTCAGGACCAGGCCCTCGCCGGTGCGCTCCGCTACCTCGTCCACGGGCGGGCACACGTCGGGATCGACGTCCCCGACCGGGGTCACCTCCGCCGGATCCCCGCCCGGCGCGCCCTTCTGGGACGACCCGCCGGGCCCGGCGCCTGCGCCGGACGAACCTCCATCACCGCCGCAGGCCATGAGCCCACCCCACGCCAACGCGGCCATCGCACCGCGAAATCGCCGTCTACCGGCGCAGTGTGGACGGTCGCGCTGAGGGGTGGGCTGGCGCGCCCGCGTGCTCTCAGGTCCGGGCTTCCAGCACCGCGAGGTCGCGCACTGCGTACCGGTGGTGCTCGCACTCCTCCTTCATCACGACCCGCAAGCACCGCCCGACCGTGCGCCGCTCCTCGGGGTAGCCCGGGGCCGGGGGGCGTGCGCACAGCCGCTCGAGCTCGTCGTCGGTGAGGCCGTCGACGATGCGGCGGATCACGGCCATTCGATCGGCCCGTACCGCCATCACGTCGTCGAACGACGGCCGCGCGTCGAGGTCGACGCCGATCGCCGCCGCGTCCGCCGGCGGATAGGAGCTGTGGGTGTAGCCGAGCCGGTGGTACGGCATCGGATCATCGAGCACGGTGCGACTTGCCCACGCGTCCGTGGCGAACACGAGGTGGCGCATCGTCTCGACGAACGACCACTCGTCGTCAACCCGCTCGTGCCGAGCGGGCTCGGGCAGTCGTCGGGCGCGGTCGACCGTTTCCGACCACAGGCGTTCGATCGTGTTCCACATCGCCCGGTAGTCGTCGGCCGTTTGCATCTCCCGGAGCTGTGCGCGCTCCGGGTGTCGCCGCTCAAGCTCGGCTTCCACGAACGCGGTGACGTCGACGTCGTTGACCACGAAGTTGCCGATGAGCCCTGAGACGTTCACGTCGACGAGCCACGAGTCGACGATCTTCAGGCGTCGCAGGTCGCAGTCGCGAAAGGTGGCTCCGGTGAAGTCGGCGCCGGCGAAGTGGGCACCTCGGAACGCGTCGGTGTCGATGTGCTCATCTGCCATCGCATCATTGTCCCCGAATGCCTCGTGATGGCGCGACGAAGGGGCATCCCCAACCGCCGGCCTCGCAACACGGGCCGACCGGCGCTTTCGGGATGTGACGAAGCGGTTGTCAGTGTGCGCAACTCACACGTCCGTGCCGGTCGGCTCGCGGAGGCCACGTCTCACCCGGTGATCCCTGGCGCGTGCGTAGGCGTCTTCGAAGCCCTCGACGCGGCCGGCCCATGACAGGTGCGTTCGGGCGTGAGCCAGGGCGGCGTGCCCTCGTCGCGCGATCTCCTGGGGTTGGTTGACCACCTCGACGAGCGTCTCCGATAGGGCGCGTTCGTCATCTGGCGGTACGAGCCAACCTGTTGGTCGTGCCGGATCGAGGTTGACCACGAGCGGGAGCCCGCCGCTGTTGGTCGCGATCACCGGGAGGCCGACCGCCATGGCCTCGAGGGGCGCCTGCGGGTACGAGTCGTTGACGGACGGCAGCACCAGCGCGTCGCTGGCGGCCAGCGCCAGGACAAGGTCCTCGTGGCCCCGCCACCCGGTGAAGAACACCCCGTCCGGACCGAGCTTCCGGGCGACCGTGACCGGGTGTTCGCCCTCCCACTCGCCGGGATGCCCGCCCCACACCACGAGAGATGTCGGACGACGGAACTGCGGGCGGCCCCGGGCGAAGGCGCGCACCAGCAACGGGACCCGCTTCGCGGCCGTGAAGCGCCCGACGTAGATCAGCACCATGCCGTCGCCGCCGGCGCCCAGGAGGCGGTCGAGATCCGGCTCGCGGTAGGAAGCCGTGCCGGCGACACCGGACTCGTCCCAGCCTTGCCCATCGTCCACGAGCCAGCGCCTGAAGTGGTCTCGGCGTTCTTGTCGGCTCATGGGTCGTGGACAGAACTTGATCACGTCCACGCCGTTGGGGACGTCCGATATCCGCTCGGCGTCAACCCGGAGGCTCTCGGCTGCCGTTGCGCGCTCGGCGGGTGAGACGACAACCAGATGGTCCGCTGCGTCAGCCTGTCGGCGGAACCGGTCACGCCAGGCCTCGCCATGCGCCCATCGCTCCCAGCGGGTGGTTCGCAGCAGCTCGCGCTGGCGATCATCGAGCTCTGCGCTCCCGCCCGGGTTGGCCCGTGCCCACGCGGGCATGCCCGCCAGCGTCGTTCCCACCGACCTGGCGAGTGCCGCGCGCTCGTCGACCGCCTTGAGGAACTTGATCTCGGTGCCGTGGAGGTGGGCGACGACGGCACCTCGCGGCCAGCAACGCCGTACCGTGTCGTGCTGCGGCGTCAGGTGGTGGAGATGGAAGACATGGGCGCGGTCCGCCCCGGCAGCACGGAACGGCGTCTCCCACACCGACGCCAGGTGCCCGGCGATCTCGGGCGGCACGGCTGAGAACACCATGTCGGGGGCGCCGTCGCGGTCTTCGAACGACGGGTGCATCGGCACGGGAGCACAGATCGCGCTGCGCCCCGCTCCGAATGCCCGCATCGCGTCGGAGTAATCGAGGTAGTGAACCGGAGTGCCAGCGAAGAACGTCGGTGCGTGGGTCTCCTCACCCGGGTCTCCCAGCGATCCGGTCACGACCTCCACCGACCAGTCAGCATCGACCAGCGCCCTCGACAGGTAGCGCGTCACCTG